>DASQCG010000292.1:0-3382 GCA_035634825.1 Thermomicrobiales bacterium
TTCGAGGCGACGATCGTGGGCGACATCGCGGAGGCGGAGGCCGGGATGCCCTGCCCGGTTTGCGGCACTCCGATGACCGCCGAGCGGGCGATCGAGATCGGCAACATCTTCAAGCTCGGCTCCCGCTACAGCCAGACGATGGGCGCGATGTACCTCGATGCCGAGGGGCAGAGCCGGCCGATCGTGATGGGCTCGTACGGCATCGGCTCCGGCCGCGCCGCCGCGACGATCGCCGAGCAGTCCCACGACGAGCGAGGGCTGATCTGGCCGGTCGCAGTCGCGCCGTACGACGTCTCGCTGCTCTCGCTAGCCTCGAGCAACGACACCGAGACTGTAGCTACGGCCGAGAAGCTCTACCAGGAGTTGACCGACGCGGGTATCGAAGTCCTCTTCGATGACCGCCCGGACCGCGCCGGGGTCAAGTTCAACGACGCGGACCTGATCGGCAACCCGATCCGCCTCTCAGTCAGCCAGCGCACGCTCGCCAACGGTCAGGCCGAAATGAAGGCGCGCAAGGAGTCGGAAGCCACCTTCATCCCGCTCGAGGATGTCGTTCAGGTCGTCCGCGAAAAGCTCGCCGCTCTCATGGCCGCAGAGCAGACCTACCCGTAGCTACAGCTCATCCTCATCAGCGGGCGGCGCGATCGAGGTCGTGTCGACGCTTGGAGCCGGTGGCATGACCCGCAGCGATGGCTCCGACGGAGCGGGTTCAGACGAGCCGGTGGTCTTGGCAATAAACGCGCTGACCATGTCGATCGGGAGCGGGAAGACGACAGTGGTGTTCTTCTCGGCGCCGATCTCGGTCAACGTCTGCAGGTAGCGGAGCTGGATGGTGACCGGGTTCCGGTTGATGACTTCGGCTGCCGCAGCGAGCTGCTGGCTGGCCTGGAATTCGCCCTCGGCGTGGATGATCTTGGCCCGCTTCTCCCGCTCGGCCTCGGCCTGCCGCGCCATCGCTCGCTGCATCGACTGCGGCAGCTCTACATCCTTGACCTCGACCACGCTGACCTTGACGCCCCACGGCTCGGTCTGCTCATCGATGATCACCTGCAGCTGCTGATTGATCTTCTCGCGCTCGCCCAGCAGCTCATCCAGGGCCGACTGGCCGAGGATCGACCGCAGTGTCGTCTGTGCGATCTGGGAGGTCGCGCGGATGAAGTCGGCCACGTTGACCACCGACGCCTGCGGATCGATGACCCGGAAATAGGCGACGGCATTGACGCGGATCGTGACGTTGTCCCGCGTGATCACCTCCTGCGCGGGCACATCCATGGTCACGGTTCGCAGGTCAACCTTGACCATCCGCTCGATGAACGGGATGAGCAGGATCAGGCCCGGACCGCGCACGCCGGCCAGGCGACCGAGCCGGAAGACGACGCCCCGCTCATACTCCTGCACGATCTTGATCGCACTCAGGAGGACGATGATCAGGAAGAGGACTACGACGCCGAGTACGATCAACACGCCCATCGCGATGCCTTTCTCATGAAACCACCCGCGCTATTGCACGGGAACAACAACTCTTCGATCTGCGACATCGCTGAATGCGATCATTTCATCCACTGTCGCCCGTCGTACGCGGACCGACAACCCGTTAACGGCAGTCACAACCACATTCTGACCGGGCGCGATCGGCGGCTCCTCGGCGGTGGCCGCCCAAAGCTCGCCGAAGACCAGCACCATCCCGTCCGGGTCGAGGACAGTCCGGGTAACGCCGACTTGCCCGATCATGCCGGCCTTGCCGGTCTTCGGGCGCCGCAACTGGCTCCGCGCGACGACCATTCCAAGCAGGAGCGCGGCACCGGCCAGGCAGGCGGTCATCGTCCACGTCACGTAGTTCGGAATTTGCATATCGCTCGGCGCTCCGTTCGAGATCAGGATGTTGGAGCCGATCAGGAAGCTGATCAGGCCACCGATGGTCAGCAACCCCGCCGAGGCGACGAAGATGTCGATCACAAATAGCACGAAGCCGAGCGCCATGAAGGCCAGCCCTCCCCACGCCACCGGCAGGCCACCCAACCCGAGCAGGCCAAGAAGCAGCGCAATCCCGCCGAAGATGCCCGGGAAGCTGATCCCGGGATGCGACAGCTCGATGAACAGGCCGAGCATCCCGAAGCTGACCAGCAGGTAGGCCAGGGTCGAGTCGGCCAGCATCTGCAGGAACTGCTCGAGAAAGCCCATATTAACGGTCTGGATCTGCGCGTTCGCTGTGTTGAGCGTGAAGGGTCCGGACTCGAGATTGACCGTGCGTCCGTTGACCTCAGCCAGGAGCTGGTTGAGGTTCGGCTCGAGCAGGTCGATCACGTGCATATCGAGCGCCTGTTGCGACGTGATGTTGGCGGCATCCTTGACCGCACTGACCGCCCATTCGACATTGCGGCCGCGTAGCTCGGCGAGATAGGTGATCCGGGCGACTGCGTCGTTCGTCACCTTCTCCTTCATCGTCGCGTCGCTCTGGGCGTTGCCGGTGCTGCCGGTCATGACAGGCGAGGCGGAACCGATGTTGGTCGAGGGCGCCATGGCCGCGATGTGGGACGCGTAGGTGATGTAGGTCCCAGCCGAGGCGGCGCGGGCGTTGGTCGGCGAGACGTAGACGATGACCGGCACCTTGCTGTGCAGGATGTCGTCAATGATGTCGTCCATCGCCGAGGAGAGGCCACCGGGCGTGTTCATCTCGATCACGAGCGCGCTGGCCGAGCGATCCTCCGCCCGTGAGATGGCACGATGGATGTACCGGGCCATGACCGGCGTGACCGGCCCGTCCATCTTGGCGACGACGACAATGGGCTGGTCGGATTGCGCATGGGTCGCGGGGACGATCAGGCTCAGGACGAGCCCGACTGCGACGGCGCAGACAAGAGTTGCGATGAGGCGTGGGATGGCGCCCATGGCGTCACCTCCTTCACCTCTAACTATACAGAATCTGGAACAGCGGTTCTAAAGGTCCTACTCATTCTTTAGCCCACGATGTGCAGTAGTTCCAGTGTCTGCAGGAGCTTCGTCACCAAGCCGGTGTCCCTCACGAGCGGCGCCTCGTAATCGGCATACGCGGCGATGCCCATGTTCCGGGCGCTGATGCTCGGTTGGTGAAGTGGTTTGTACAGTCCGATATGAGATCGTCATCGCGGCATGATTCGGCGTGCGCGGGAGCGGCGGCACGATCGCGGTGACTTACGGCAATGAAGGACTCCCGATGTCAAGCTCTCCCTGATCGCCCGGGTGTAGCGATTGCTGATGACCCCAATATTGGGCGGGATACCGTTTGTGTAACCGGAGTGGCAGGACGGGCGACCGCCCAACGCGTACTCACGCGGGTGCAGCTTGCCGGCCGCGATTCGCAGATGTCCTCATCTTGCCGATCGAGCCGAAAATGCGGGCTGCG
>DASQCG010000293.1:0-6839 GCA_035634825.1 Thermomicrobiales bacterium
CAACGCGGCGGTCGAGAAACAGCTCCCCAAGGGCACGACCTTTGCGACCGCGCTCGAGGCCCAGACCGAGCTCGGCGAGATCCTTGCCGAGCGGGTCACCTCAGTCGACATGGTCCGGTACACCAACTCCGGGACTGAGGCGACGATGAACGCGGTCCGCGCCGCCCGCGCCTTCACTGGCCGCGAGCTGATCGTGAAGATGGAAGGCGGTTATCACGGCAGCTTCGACGACTTCGAGATCAGTGTTCACCCCGATCTGACCCTCGCCGGCCCACCGGACGAACCGACACCCGTCATCGACACGCGGGGCGTCGTCCACAGCACCCTCCGCGAGGTGTTGATCTCCCCATTCAACAACGTCGACGCACTGACTCGACTCTTCACGCAGTACGGCAAGGACATCGCCGCGATCATCATCGAGCCGGTGATGGGCGCCGCCGGCTGCATCCCGGCGGACCGCGAGTTCCTGCACGCCGCGCAGAACCTCGCTCGGCAGCACGGCGCGCTCTTCATCGCCGACGAGGTCATGACCTTCCGCCTCGAATACGGCGGCGCCCAGGACCACTACGGCATCACGCCGGACCTGACCACGTTCGCCAAGATCATCGGCGGCGGCTTCCCGGTTGGCGGATTCGGCGGCCGCACCGAGGTCATGAGCATCTTCGACGCCCGCAACCCCAACGCCGTCTACCAGTCAGGCACGTTCAACGGCAACGCCATCACTACCGTCGCCGGAATCGCAGCCATGAAGCTCTTCCCGCGCGATGAAGTCACTCGCCTGAACGTGCTCGGCGACCAGCTGCGCGACGGATTGACGCGCGAGTTGAGCAGCCACGGCGTGCCGGGCGTCACGACCGGATACGGGTCGATGATCGGCTTGCATCTGGTCGATGGCGCGGTCAGGAACTATCGCGATGGCGCCGGCGGAAACGCGACCTTCAAGCGGGCGCTCCATCTCGCATTGCTCCTCGAAGGCGTGTTTGCCGCGCCGCGCCTGATGTTCTGCATGTCGACGCCGATGAACCCGGAGATCGTCAACGACGTAATTGCCCGGTTCGGCCGCGCACTGGATCGCACCCTGGCCTGACCACGGGCAACGCCGGCACTGGACACGGAGCGGTATGGTTTCGGCATGTCGGATGCCGGCCGGTCGCCCAACCAAATCAAGCTCCTTGCGGTCTCGGACCAGGTCGACCCGCGCATCCACAGCGCATCGCTCCGCCAGCGCATGCCGGATATCAACCTCGTACTCGGTTGCGGCGATGTCCCAGCCAGGTACCTCGAGTTCCTGGCCGACGCGCTCGATCGCCCGGTCTACTTCGTGCTCGGCAACCACCACGAGGAGCTGACCCGGAAGGGCCTGTCGGGCAAGCGCTATGAGCCAATGGGAGCGATCGACCTCGGCGGCAAGGTGAAGCGGGATGACAACACCGGGCTCATCCTTGCCGGGTTCCCGGGCTCACCGAAGTACAGCCGCGAGACCGACCAGCAGTACAGCGACAACGAGATCCGCTGGATGATGGTCAAGATGATCCCGCGCCTGCTCTGGAACCGGATTCGCTGGGGACGCTACCTTGACGTCCTGATCAGCCATGCCCCGCCTCGCGACATCAATGACCGGGACGACATTACGCATCGCGGTTTTCCCCCGCTGCGGACCTTCCTGCGCTGGTTCCGACCCGCCGTGCACCTGCATGGCCACATCCACGTCTACGACCGCAATGAAGTCGTGGAAACCCCGTTTCACGACACGATGGTGATCAACATCTATCCCTATGCCAAAGTTGAGCTCGAGACGCGGCCCTGCGCTCGCGCCGAGCGAGTAACGGCTGCAGGTGAGCACTATGGTTGAGGAACAGGTTCGCAGCGATTTCGATCGCGCCCGCCACAGGGCGTTCCGCAACGAGCTGCTCTCCTACTTCAGCCGCCGGCCGAATGCCCTGCTCTCCTTCCATGAGGTGCGCAAGCGGTACAAGCCCGAGCAGGAGAGCTACCGCGGCATGCAGGAGGTGCCGGTTCGCCAGATCATCGGCAGCGTCGACCGCTTCCGCGATTTCGATCGCGCCTTCCTGCCCCGCCACGCTCGTTCGGCCGGGCGCTGGCAAAACGTCGACCGCGCCTATCACCAGGACGTTCGCCTGCCACCAGTGCAGCTCTACAAGGTCGGGGACGTCTATTTCGTCAAGGACGGCAACCACCGTGTTTCAGTCGCGCGGGAGCACGGAGTTGAGTTCATCGATGCCGAGGTGATCGAGAGTCACGTTCGGGTGCCGATCGAAGCGTCGATGACGCCATTCCAGCTCTTGATGCAGGTCGAATACGCCGAATTCCTGCGGTTGACGAACCTCGACCGGCTCCGGCCCGAGCACGATATCCGGCCGAGTTCCCTTGGTCGTTATGACGAGCTCTGGGATCACATCCTGGTCCGTCAGCTCGAAATGAGCGACGCGCAGGGCCGCGATGTGCCGATCAGTGAGGCAGTGGCGAGCTGGTACGACGACATTTACCAGCCCATCGTCCAGATCGCCCGTGAACGAGGCGTGCTCAGGCGGTTCCCCGACCGCTCGGAGACCGATATCTATCTCTGGGTCATGGCCCACCGGGATGTCCTTATGGAGCGCGAGGATCACGAGGTCGCGCCGGTCGACGCGGTGCAAAATCTGGCCGATGAGATCGCAGATGCCGAGTCCGGATTCAGCTTCGGCGCGATTCGTCGAAAGCTGGCGCAGTGGCTCGGACGGGCGCCGGACGGGCATCCATCCTGACAGGCTATTCCTCGTACGGCGCCAATGTCTGGGCGACGTTGATCCAGGTTGCCGTTACGTTTTCGGGCTGATCTCGAGTCGACTTGACCGAGAACTCGCAATAGCGGTCCGTGAATCGCACCCGCTCAACGTACCCTCGCCCGTTGGCCAGCGTCACCGTGATGCTGTCGTCGGTCTCCTTGATGTCAGCGCCCGGTTGGCTGGACATCTGCGACTTCAGCAAATCACGCGCCGAGTTCCACGCCTCGTCTGATGCGATCTTGTTGCCGAAGACGGACCACTGATCACCCTGGGAAGTCAAACCGCGACCGGTGCCATCGTCCACCCATGTCTCCGGGATCGTCACCTGGCAAAGACCATCGGTCGCGTTGCTGCCGGAAGAGGCCAGGGTGCCCTCGGTAACCGCCGAATCGGCCACTGATGTCGGTCCCGAGGCCGCCGTCGCGGTCGGCTCCTTCTTGTCGCCACCGCCGCACGCGCCGAGAAGCACGGCCGGAATCAGGACCGCGATCAGGCCGAGATGCACCCGGATTCGGTTCATGAGATGCGATCGCCGAAGTGCCGCAACTTGAGCGCGACGATCTTCTCGACGCGGCCGTTGATGTCCTGGCGATCGACCAACCCGTTGCCGATCATGCCCATGACGTGATCGATCAGCGCGTCCCAGCCCACCGGCGGCGAACCGTAGAGCATGACATCGATACCGGCATCGACCGCCTGGCTAATGATGTCGAGCGGCTTCCAGTCGTCGAGTGCGCCCATCCCGAGGTCATCTGTCACGATCACGCCGTTGAAGCCGAGATCCTTCCGCAACGCCCGAACTGCGACCTTGGAGATCGACATCGGCTTGTAGTCGATCCGGTCGTACCGCAGGTGACCAAGCATGACCATATCGACGTCCGCCTTGATCGCCGACTCGAAGGGAATCGCGTCCGTCTTGAGCCATTCGTCCCACGGCACGTCGATTTCCGGGATCAGCTTGTGGGAGTCGACCTGCGTCCGTCCGTGGCCGGGGAAATGCTTCGCCGCGCCGATGACACCACCAGCGCGCGAACCCTTGACGGTCGCCGAAACCTTCTCTGCCACGGTCTTCGGATTGTTGCCGAAGCTGCGCGCGGCCATCGTGCTTGATGCGTCGTACGCCACGTCGGCCACCGGCGCGAAGTTCACATCGAACCCGTAAGCCGCGAGAAACGCCGCGCGCTCCTTGTTCAGCGTGCGCACGTCCGAATTCGAGAGCGCGCCCATCTGGACCGCACCTGGCGCGGGATCTCCGGCCAGCCGCGTGACAGGCCCACCTTCCTGATCAACGCAGATCAGCGGGGGGATCACCGCATTGGAGGAGTGGATCCCGTTAATGAAGCTGGTCAAGGCCGGAGCCGTGCCGATATTGTCCGCCACGAACAGGATTCCGCCCGGCATCACCCGCGCCAGATCGGCGGAGTATCCAGTCGTCATGAAGGTGCCGCGTGCTTCGAAAAAGAACATCTGGGCCACGCGATCCCGCAGCGGCATGGTTTTGAGAATGTCCCGCGCCATCATTCTGGCAGACGCCATCGAGGGTCGCCCGAGCGCGATCGAACCAGTCATTGCCGCCGCCCCAGCCAGGAACCGGCGACGGGTCATCTCTTCGCGAATAGTCAACGCCACAGGTCCTGCAACGAACGCGTCCCACGCTCAAGTCAGCGCGCCTGGCCGCATAATCACGCGGGCAGCACGTGCGGGGCCAGCCAGATCACCAGCCAGTTCGGTGATTGCCGTACGGACAGTATACCTGTGCGCGCGGCGGAATTCGGCAACAACGTGCGGTAATTTCGGCTGGTTTTGGGCGAAATCCTTCGTATGTCTGGAGATTCAATGGCTGTGTCTCGAAACGTCCGGGTGGGCTTGGCAGGTTTGGGTAACTTTGGCCGGCTTCACGCCCGGATCCTCTCTCAGCTCGGCTCAGTGGAGCTCGCCGCTGTCTGCGATCCGAGTCCGGAAGCCCGGTCCTGGGCAACGGACACGCTCGGCGCTTCAACCGCGCTCGCGGACTTCGACGAGCTCTTGCACGTGCCGGATCTCGACGCGCTTTTCATTGTCACCCCGGAACATCTGCACACCGGTCACGTCCTCAACGCGCTCTCGCTGGGCATCCCGATATTCATGGAGAAGCCCCTCAGCACGAATGCCGCCGATGCGCGGCGAGTCGTCGCCGCGGCCAGGGAGGCCGGCACATTCCTCCAGATCGGCTTCGTCGTTCGGTTCGATGCCCAGCACGCGATGCTTCGCAGCCGGGTCGCGGCCGGTGAGCTGGGTTCGATTGTCTTCTTCCGGGCCAAGCGGAATTGCTCCCGCAGCTGGTTCCCAACCTACGGCGATCGCGCCCACACGGTCTACGAATCGATCATCCACGACATCGACCTCGCCCTCTGGTTCACCCAAAGTCGCTGCACGAAGGTCTATGCCGTCCAGCGCAACATCTCCGGGCTCACCTACCCGGATGCACTTGCGGCGACGCTTCAGTTCGAAAATGGGTCCGTCGTGATGCTCGATACGAGTTGGTTCGTGCCCGACCTTGCGCCGCAAAACGTGATCGCCGGCGATTGGTCCGGCACGATCGACGCGGAGTTCGAGCTGATCGGTACCGAACAGACCGCCCGCTACCGCCTGCTCGATTCCGGCATGTCCATCGCGACCGCCAACCAGATCATCCACCCTGAAGTTGGACTCTGGCCTGAGGTTTACGGCTCGATCGGGGGCGCGCTCCGCCTCGAGGACGAGCACTTCATCTCCTGCGTGCGATCCAGCCAGCCATCAACCATCGCCTCGCTCGACGATGCCCTGCACGGCCTCGAAATCGCCGAAGCCATCGTTCGCAGCGCCGAATCAGAAACCGAGGTAACGCTCTAGGGTTCGCGGAGCCAGGCGACGAGGAGCCGAGCGGTCGCCTCGAGCGAATCGCGGTGCAACCGCTCGTAGGCATGCGAGGCATCAACGCCCGGACCGACCAACGCACCCCGAATGTCGTACCCCGCCCGCAACGCCTGGCTCACATCCGAGCCGTAGTACGGGTAGATGTCAATCCGGTGCTCGATCCCATCACGGTCAGCGAGATCGATCAGCTGGCGCGTCAGCCCGTAGTGGTACGGGCCGCTGCTGTCCTTGGTGCAGATCGTGACGGCGTGCTCATCCGAAGTCTGGCCCGTCCCCACTGCCGCCATGTCGACCGCGATCACCTCGGTCACGTCGGCCGGAATGCCGGCCGACGTGCCGTGCCCGACCTCCTCGAAAACCGAAAAGTACAGGTACGTCGGCCGATCCAGCTCAACAGAACCCTCCAGGATCGCCTTCGCGACGCCCAGGCAGATCGCCGCACACGCCTTGTCGTCCAAGTGCCGCGACTTGATGTACCCGCTCTCCGTGATCGTCGTCTTCGGGTCGAGGCTGACAAAGTCGCCGACTGCGATCCCGAGCTTGCGGATGTCGTCCGGGCACGCGATGACTTCGTCGAGGCGCACTTCGATCGAATCGGCATCACGTTTCAGGTCGACGAGCGCCTGACCATGGACGTGATACGAGGATTTCGTAGTCACGATGGTCCCGGATACGGGATTCCCGTCCGCCCGGTGAACGAGGCAGAACTCACCCTCGATCGTCGACCAGTCGTATCCGCCGATCATTGTCAATTTCAGCCGCCCGTTGGACTTGATCTCTTTGACCATCGCGCCGAGCGTGTCAACGTGGGCCGAGAGCAATCGACCTTCACCCTCGCTCGGTCCCGGCAACGCAACGACCAGCGAGCCCTTGACCGTGGTCGTCGGGGTCAGGCCAAGCTCGCCGAGCATTTGCTCGAGATGCTCGGTCACGAGATGCGTGTATCCGGTTGGGCTGGGGATGCGGCAGAGCGCTGCCGTCGCCTGAACCATGTATTCGACATCGACTGGAACCGGCGACGGCATAAATGCTCCTGTTTTCTCTTCTACTCGACGACCCGGGTGCGGCTCTGCTCGCGCAGGAACTGCTGGACGTAGTACGGCCCAAGACCGCCCTTGCCGGTGCTGCCGCTCGCTTTCCAGCCGCAGAACGACTGGC
>DASQCG010000294.1:0-2759 GCA_035634825.1 Thermomicrobiales bacterium
CGAGGTTCGGCAGGTGATCGACGTGGTAGCCGGTCTGGCCAGTCGCCGGTGAGAGCGATCGGCCCGGCCGCGGTTGTTTCGTGACAAAGGCCCGCCGGGCCGCGGCGAAGTCATTCCGACCGTGGTAAACGTCCTGAATCATCTCGCATAGCTCGGCAGCGCGGTAGGAATCAAGCGGTCGACGCCGCTCGTCGTGCTCCCGCCGAAGCTGCTTCGCGGTGAGCAATCGGTCGTAGTCCTGCCTCGTTCCGAGCGCCGTCGCGTACGCCAGCGCGGCCTCGCCGAAATTGGCAGCGGACGCCGGAAGAATCTCGTCGGCCAAACCGAGCCGGGCCGCCTCGTGCGCGCCGATGGGAAGACACTGCTCAGTCAGCTGCCGGGCCATGGCGCTGCCGACACGCCTTGGCAACACGTATGTCCAGTATTCCGAACCAAAAAGTCCCATCGTTCGGTAGTGCGGATTGAGCACGACCCCGTCACGAAGTAGCACGCGGTCCGCGCCGAGCGCGAGCATGACTCCTCCTGCCCCGGCATTTCCGCCGACGGCAGCGACAACTAGTTGATCGGCACATGTGATGATCTCGCGGCAGACATCGTCGATCGCGTTGATGTTGTGCCAGGTCTCGCGGCGAGAATCTTCGGCCGCTTCGATC
The DNA here is from genome assembly GCA_035634825.1 of Thermomicrobiales bacterium. Taxonomy (GTDB): domain Bacteria; phylum Chloroflexota; class Chloroflexia; order Thermomicrobiales; family UBA6265; genus DASQCG01. The sequence goes on from DASQCG010000294.1 coordinate 654, forward strand.
ACACTGAGATGAATGCCGTTGGAAAAAGTGTCGCCTCCGCGAATGACGAGTACGCGGGTGGGCTGCGCCGCCGCCCGCCGAATCGTGCTGGCCAGGCGGCGGCAGTCACCGGACGACATTGCCCCGTTGTAGAAGTCGAACGACACCACTCCCACGCAGCCGAATCGTTCATAGGAGATCTCTCGGAACCCGGCTTCACGGTTGTGGGCGCCGATCAACTCGGGTACGCCGTCGAGATACTCGGACAATCCGATCGATGCCGGGAGCTTGATCGACCGATCGCGCGGAGCCCCAGCCGGCCGCACTTGGCCAATCCAGATGGTGCCGTCACCGGTTCGTACCAGCACCGCGCCGTGCTGGCGGGCGGTGACCGTGCCGGGCTCGCCAGCCGGTCCATTCGGCCCCGGCAGCGCGTCATAAACGAAGACGTCCTGGCCACACAAAGTCGTGCGCACGCCGGGCGAACCGTCCGCGGCACGTATCCGCCGGACGATATCCGCCGTCGGATCCGACCAGGCGAACGCTCGGTCACCCTGTCGCATGCTGGCTCGAGCGCGACCGCGCACAGCGCTCGACCATTGATCGGCCGGCGCTGGAACGAAGTCGGGATCGGCCGCTTTAGCGACGACGTCTCGCACCAGAGCGACGGCCGCGTCGGCGACCGGACCGTTGTACAGGCCGCTCTTCCGGCCTGCGGCCGGAACCGGAAACGTGCGGGTTGCCCATACCGGGCCGTCATCGAGTTCGCGAACTGCTTGCAGGGCCGTGACGCCCCACGTTGTGACGTCATCGGTGATCGCCCAGTCCAGGGAAGAGGCCCCCCGATCGCCGATCGGGCCGGGATGAATGATGATCGTCCGATAGCGCATCCAAAGATCGTCCGGAACGCGCTCGCGAAGGAACGGACAAACGATAAGGGCCGGATCGAATACGAGCGCAGCCGCCCGGACCGAGTCCATGTCGGAGCCCAGCTCGACTCGCACATCGTGACCGGCTGCGCGCAAGTCAAGCCATACTCGCTGGGTCAACCCGTTGAAGGACGAGCAGAGCAGCATCACCCGCATGTCGCTTCCCGTGCTGTGGTTCATAGTTCCCATGTGCAGTGGAGTCGCGGCGATGGCGTCAGATACATCTCGCCGCGAGTTCGTTGGCCAGCTTGGGATGCCGAAACCTCGCTGACTTGACGTTTGCGATCTGGCATACCCTCAGGCCGTGAGCGATGCCGTATTGCCTGACCCGGAGTCAGCATTCGGTCGGCGCGTCGCCGACCGGCTCGAAACGGAGCAAGTCGTCTGGATCATTACCGTGGCGGCTGACGGCACTCCGCAACCCAATCCGGTCTGGTTCGTCTGGCAGCCGCCTTCAACCGTGTTGATCTATAGCCAGGCGAATGCCTATCGCCTCGAGCACATCGATCTCCGGCCCCGGGTGGCCTTGCACTTCGATGGAAACGCCAGCGGCGGGAACGTCGTGGTGCTTACCGGCGACGCGTCTGTCGCGCTGGAGGCACCTCCTCCGCACGAGCATCCTGACTACCTCGCGAAGTATCGCGAGTCGATGATCCGGGTGAGCGGTAGTCCGCAGGGTTTTAGCGACGCGTATCCGGTCCCGGTACGGATCGTGATCGACCGAATACGTGGATTCTGACTCGTTGCTGCCGACTCTTTCCGCCCATCACCGCTGAATTTCGACGAGCAGAACCCACGCGTTCGCCGAACCGCCGGCGAACCCTGCCAGAACCCCACCAAACACCCAGTACAAGCCGCCGCCCGCCTCGATCGCGAAAGAGATGCCGCCGATCATCAAGGCCAAGGCCGGCAACAGCAACAGGAGCATCGTCCAGAGCACCCAGCTGAGCCGATCACGCATGTGCTCATACGCGCGCGTCGTGCGATCAGGATCGCGTCGAAGGCAAGGATCGCGCTCATGGCTGCGATTTCGATGCCGGTTGCCTGCCGGGGCTGTCCGGGTGCGAGCAAGACTACTGCGACTAGCAGGACGGTGAGCAGCATGCCCAAGGGTGCCGGCCGCTCGACCCGGTAGCTGCGGGAAACTCAAGAATCCGTTTGAGGTTGATCGAGACGACCACGAACAGGAGGCCGGTCA
>DASQCG010000295.1:0-5327 GCA_035634825.1 Thermomicrobiales bacterium
CGCGAAGCCGGCGCGGTGCTGATCGGCAAGCTGGCGATGGTCGAACTGGCCGGCGGTCTCGGCTACGAGCAGCCCAACGCCGCCCTGACCGGTCCCAGTCGCAGCGCGTGGAACCCGGATCGCTGGGCTGGAGGCTCCTCGAGCGGATCAGGATCGGCGGTCGCGGCCGGGCTCGTCCCGTTCGCGATCGGCACGGAGACGTGGGGCTCGATTCATTGCCCCTCGTCGTTCAACGGCATCACCGGGTTGCGGCCGACGCCCGGCCGGGTCAGCCGGGGCGGGGCGATGGCCCTCTCCTGGACGATGGACAAGATTGGTCCGATGGCTCGCTCAGCCGCTGATTGCGCGCTGGTGCTGCGGGAGATTGCCGGGGCGATGCCGGGAGACAGTACGACCCTCGGACAGCCGAACCCGACTCATGACGCTCGTCGCGGTGGCTTCCGGCTCGGCCTGCTCAAGGGATCGATCGCAGCCAGCGCTCCCGGCGTCGCGGACAATACGACCGCGGCGATCGACGCGTTGCGCGAGATTGGCACGGTCGAGGAGATCGAGCTGCCGGATCTGCCGTGGGACGATGCCGCGTCGATCATCATCATGTGCGAGGCGGCCTCGGCATTCGAGTCGTTCCTCGAGCGAGGTGATGGCCTGAAGCTGACCGCGCCCGAAGACCGCACCGGGCTCTATCACGCGCTCGCAGTTCCGGCGATCGACTACCTGAAGGCGATGCGGCTCCGGAGCCACGGCGCGACAGAGATGGCGAAGGTGCTGGCAGGGTTTGATGCGTTGGTCGCACCGGCCTATCCGGTTGCGCCGCCGCCGGCCGTGGGCAACTTCGAAGCCTATTTCGACAAGCACCCCGGCGTCGGCCTGAGCGCCATGGGCAACCTGCTGGGCTTGCCGTCGATCGCGGTCCCCACCGGTCTCGATGATGACGGCCTGCCGAGCAGTCTCGAGATCCTGTCTACCTGGTGGAGCGAGCCCACGGCAGTCGCCATCGCCGCCGCCTACCAGGCCAGAACCCCCTGGCACACCGCGATACCGCCGCTCTTTGCATGATCGTTTGATCTCCCTTCTCCCGTGAACGGGAGAAGGGCCGGGGTCGCATGGCAATGCGACGCTACACGCGTGGCTCTTTTTCGTTCCTTCAACCCTTAACCGACTTGCTCGTCCGGATCCCGGATCTTGTCCGTCACCCAATCGATGTAGCGCTGGGCGGAGAAACGCACCGCCTCGGCTCCGCCGGTATCGATGACTTCGTCCGCGAAGCCGCTGTAGATGCGGTCGAAGGTCAACGGCGCGACCGCGTCGACGATCTTCTGGATCGAGCGCGCCGGCAGCGGAATCAGGTTGGGGAAGCTGCGCATGAAGGAGACGGTGTGCCAATCGGTATTGACCCGGATCGTGTCGCCGGTCAGGATCGCGCCGCGCCCTCCCGCTCCTTCAGCCCAGTGCAGGACCGCGCTGCCGGCAAAATGGCCGCCGCATTGCACCAGCGTCAGACCGGGCAGCACTTCCTGACGATGCCGCCAGAGCCGGATTGCGTCGTCCGGCCGGCGAATCCAGCATTGGTCGTCCGCGCCGTACCAGACGGGCACGCCGCCGAAGGATTGACTGATCGTGATCGAGACACCGGTCAGATGCGGGTGACTCGATGCGATGGCCGCCAAGCCGCCGAGTCGCTTGATCTCGGAGAGCAGCGTGTCGTCCACGAACCCCGGCGCATCCCAGAGCACATTGCCGTTCGGCGTGCGCACAATCAGCGGCCGGTGTCCGATCCCGACCTTCGGCGTGATCGTGATGCCATGGAGGTCCGGTTCCATCTCCGCAACTTCGGCCGATCGCCCCTCCTGCACCTGCGGCAGCGTGAACCAGCGCTGACCGGTCCGCGGGACGTACTGCCGATCGTCCGAGCAGATCGCGCACAGATCCGGCGGTTCCGGGGTATCCGCATGTTCCAATCCACAGGTCGCGCACATCCAAACGGTCATCGATGCCCCCTTGGTCGTTAGTCGTCGGTCGTTGGTCGTTGGTCGTTGGAAAGAGCGTACTCGCTACCCTTTCCGTTCCATCTACCAACGTCCATCGACCATCAACCTCCTTTGCTCGTCTGCTCGCCTAAACTACCAGCACAAGAGTCCACCGAGCGCTTCGCGGCGCTGCGTAGAGGAAGACGGCGCTCCATGCCGGTTGTACCAGACCCCGCCAATGTCGAGACCAGGCTCCCGGAGCCACCGGAGCGGATCGGGGGGATCGACCCCGAAACGCAGGCCGGCCGGGCCGCGGTCGAGGCTGCCCGGGTGCTCGAGGCCGAGTTGACCGCGCGCATCAGCGGCGAAGTCCGTTTCGACCGCACCTCGCGCATGCTCTACTCGACCGACGCCTCGAACTACCAGATCGAGCCGATCGGCGTGGTCATCCCGAAGTCGGCCGACGACGCGATCGGCGCTGTCGAGCTCGCGGCCAGCCACGGCATGCCGATTTTGCCCCGCGGCGGCGGCTCGTCCCTGGCCGGGCAGACGGTCGGCGCAGCGCTCGTGATCGACTTCTCGAAGTACTGCAATCGGATCCTCGACCTGAACCTCGAGGCGGGCACGGTCACCGTCGAGACCGGCTCGTCGCTCGATCTGCTCAATCGCCAGCTCAAAGCAAATGGCCTGATGTTCGGACCGGACCCATCCTCGAGCAATCGGGCCACAATCGGCGGCGTGATCGGCAACAACTCGACCGGCGCCCATTCGATCCTCTACGGAATGACCGCCGACAACGTGATCAGCACCCGGATCACACTTTCCGGCGGTGGCACCTTCGAGCTCGCGCCCGGCACCGCCGACGAATTGACCGCCCTGGCCGCCCACAGCGATGCGCGCGGTCGCCTCCTGACCCAGTTGCTCAATTACCAGGAGCGCCATTCTGATCTGATCGCGCGCGATTTTCCGCCGCACTGGCGCCGCTCGACCGGCTATTCGCTCAACGAGTTCATCAAGCCCGATTTCAATCCCGGCCGGCTGGTTGTCTCGTCCGAAGGCACGTTGGCGACCGTCCTCTCGGCGACGATGAAGGCCGTCCCGGTCCCGAAGATGACCGCGCTCGTCGTCCTCCAGTTCGCCGACCTCGTCGCATCGATGGAGGCGACTTCGACCATCCTCGAGACCGGGCCCTCCGCGATCGAGCTGATGGACAAGATGCTGATCGATCTGACCCGCGCCCAACCGGCCTACGCGCCGCAGATCGCATTCATCGAAGGCGACCCGGCGGCTGTCCTCTGCGTCGAGTACTACGGCGAGACCGAGAAAGAGCTGCGCCAGAAGTGCGATGACTTGATCGCGACACTGGCCGCGCGATCCGTCGGGATGAGCGCCGATCCGATCGTTGTTCTCGATCCCAAACAGCAGGCCGACATCTGGAAAGTGCGCAAGGACGGCCTCGGTCTGCTCTACAGCATCCGCGGCGACTACAAGCCGATCCCGGTCATCGAGGACGTCTCGGTGCCGGTCGAGCACCTGCCCGAGTTCGTGCGGACGGTCGAGGAGATGGTCGCCGGGTACGGGACGACCGCCGCCTACTATGCCCACGCCTCGGCCGGCTGCCTCCACATCCGCCCGCTGGTCAACCTCAAGGAGCAGCGCGGCGTCGAGATCATGAAGGAGCTCGCCGATCAGGCCGCCGAGATGGCCCACAAGTTCGGCGGCGTCATGAGCGGCGAGCACGGCGACGGTCTCCAGCGCTCGGAGCTGAACGAGCGGATCTTCGGTCCTGAGCTCTACGAGGCGATGCGCGAGCTGAAGCGCATCTTCGACCCGGCCGGCCTGATGAACCCGGGCAAGAAGGTCGACGCGCCGTCAATGATCGAGAACCTGCGCTTCGGCCCGACCTACCACTCCGCGCCGATCAAGACATATTTCGATTACACCCGCGAGGGAGGATTCCTGCGCGCGGTCGAGCAATGCAACGGCGCTGCGGTCTGCCGGAAGCTCAAGGCCGGGACTATGTGTCCATCATTCATGGCCACGCGTGACGAGCAGGACACTACTCGAGCCCGGGCCAACGCCCTCCGCAACGCGCTGGCGGGCCGGGCCGGATTCGACAAGAAGGACTTCACCTCGAAAGCGACATACGAGGTGATGGACCTCTGCCTCTCCTGCAAGGCCTGCAAGACCGAGTGCCCGTCGAGCGTCGACATGGCCAAGCTCAAGATGGAGTTCCTGGCCCACTACCACGACGCCCACGGCACGCCGCTCCGGGCCAGGCTCTTTGGCCACATCCACACGATTTCCCGGCTAACCCGGCCGGTCGCGCCGATTGCCAACTTCGTTCTCCGGACCCAGCTCGGCCGGCCGATGATGAAGGCGATGGGCGTCCACCCCGAGCGGCGGCTCTCTCCCTTCCAGTTCAAGACCTTTTCGACCTGGTGGCGGAAGCACGACGCCAACCTCCCGCTGGATCGCAAGACCCGCGGCAAGGTCGTCTACTTCAACGACACCTTCACCGAGTACAACTACCCGCGGATCGGCATCGCCGCCGTACAGCTCCTGGAAGCGGCCGGCTTCGAGGTCGTGATCGAGCATCGTCACGCGTGCTGTGGCCGACCGGCGCTCTCCAAAGGGCTGCTGAACGACGCCAAACGGGCCGCTGCGCGCAACGTCCACGCACTCGCGCACTACGCAAAGGCTGGCATCCCGATCGTCGGCACCGAGCCGAGTTGCATCCTGACCCTGCGCGACGAGTATGTCGATCTCCTGCCCGGCGACGAGGATGTGGAAGCGGTCGCCAGTCACTCCTACATGATCGACGAGTTCCTGGCCAAGTTGGAAACGACCGGCCGTCTGGGCGTCGGCTGGAAGAGCGACCCCCAGCCGGTCATGTTCCACGGTCACTGTCACCAGAAGGCGCTGATCGGGATGGGGCCGTCGATGACGATCCTGAAGGCAGCCGGCTGCGCCGCGACCGAGAGCGGCGCCGGCTGCTGCGGCATGGCCGGATCATTCGGCTACGAAACTGAGCACTACGAGGTCTCGCGCAAGATCGGCGAGGAGCGCCTCTTCCCGGCTGTCGCCGAGCAGGGCGAGGACACGGTGATCGCCGTCTCGGGCGTCTCCTGCCGCCAGCAGATCGAACACTTCACCGAGCGCAAGACAACCCACATCGTCGAAGTGTTGGCCGGAAGAGTCGCCCGCCCTTGGGAACCCCCAGCGGTCGCCGACCTCCCGGTCGAGGAGCCGACCGAAGAACCCATCGAGACCGCCGCGGACTGAGGGGATTCCCGCTGACATTCCGGACGACCCGATCATTGCCACCTGGATCGTTTATTTGTAAGCTCGATTCATGAA
>DASQCG010000296.1:0-5212 GCA_035634825.1 Thermomicrobiales bacterium
GTTGTCGGCGAAATCGGCGTCCGCTTCGGTGATCTGAACGCTGCCCGACGCGACCTTTGCCGTGGCGACGCCGTGCTTGTCGGTGACCACTCGCTCGCTGGCGATTGTGAAGTGAACATCAGGCACGCGCTTGTCATGGCAGGTACCAAAGAGGTCGCTGGTGGTCTCCGGGCAGACCGCCTTGTGAATGGTGATCGTCGCGGTTCCGGTCGCGTGCTGATTCTCGAAGGCGACATTGGCCGTGCCGGAATCGGCCGGGATCGTCACCGCGACCGGATTGTCGCCCTTCACCGCCCAGCCCGCGCCGACGTCCTCCCAGACGTAATAGGGCGTGCCAGTCTTCAGATTCGGGTCAACTGGTCCGAAGGTGACCGTATACGTGTCGTCCGAGGTGCAGGTCTGCCCGATGACGTCGGTGCCATCGGGATCGCTCGTGACGACGAAGCAGACCTCGACGACCTCGTTCGGCTTCTGGCTCGCAGCCCACGTCTTCTTGACTGTGATCGTGCCCTGCTCAACGGCCCGCGCCGTGGGGGCGCGCAGGTCAAGGGCACCGAGCATAAGGAGGACGAGCGAAAAGAGCGTGAGTGCAGGAATCAGGTATCGACGCCTCATCATGTCCTCCAGACCGTCAGAAGCAGCGCAGCGGGATACAACGCTCTATATATACGCCTCATGCTCGGGTCGCAGCCGTATCTCGTGCATTCCATTCCCTCCGTCAAGCGCAACAAACCCGTGACAAATGCACAGATTTGGGCTGGACGACGACCCGCTCCGCGTTCACGTTGGTCAGGCGAAGAGATCGAGTTCGGTGCCGAGGCTGAGCTCGGCGGCGCGGGCGAGCGCTCGCTGGCCGACGACGACATCCTGGACAGAGTTGCCGACGCTCTTGAAGAAGGTGATCTCGTCGGCCGAAACGCGGCCTGGCGCATCGCCGCTGACGACCTGCCCCAGTTCGCGAGACCAGTGCGCCTTGTCAATCACACCCTCCGCCATCGCCTTGATCAAATCGCCGGCCTCCTCTTCGCACGCGCCAACGTTGTCGACCACGACGGTGGCGCGGGCGATCGTCGCCGGTGGGATCTCCTGCATTTCGGGCGTGAAGGCGCCGACGGCGTTGATGTGCGTGCCGGACCGGACCGCGGCGTCGCTGAAGACCGGCTGGCGGGAAGTTGTGGAGCAGCAGATCACGTCCGCCTCGGCTACCGCCTCGTCGGCATTCGCCGTCGTGGTGATTTCGCAATCCGCCAGCTCCGGCCAATCGTGCCGAACGTTTTCGACGAACCGCTGCTGGGCCTCTGGACGCAAATCGACGCCGATGATCTTCGTGATTGGCCGAACGCAGCAGACCGCGGCCGCCTGGGTCACGCCCTGTACGCCTGTCCCGATTACGGCCAACGTCGCGGATTCGGGCCGAGACAGCAGATCGGTCGCAGCTCCCGAAACCGCGCCGGTCCGCAGCGCCGTCACATAACCGCCTTCCATGATGCCGAGCGGTTCCCCAGTGTCGGCGTTGATCATGTAGACCAGCGCGTGAATGACGGGGACACCGGTGCCGGCATTGCCGCCGAAGAAGGTGACGATCTTGATGCCGGCTGCTTTCTCGGACGCGACATATCCCGGCATCGAGAGCAGGAGCGAATTCGGATCGCCGATTGGCACTTGCGCTCTGACTGGGGAGATCGCCCGGCCCGCCGAAAGCTCGCGAAAGGCCACCTTCATCAACTCGACCGCATCGTGCATCGGCACGGCCTGGCGCAGATCACTACGGGACAAGGCACGCATCGGCGGGAAACCTTTCATGACAGCCGGCAGTTCCAGTGGAGAGATTCTACGGGAGTCGAGAGTAGATTGATGGTAGATGGACGTTGGTAGATGGACCGGAAGAAGTGTCCAGTAATCAATAGCTGGTAGCCAGTACGCTCATTCCAACGTCCAATGTCCAACTACCCCCGTGGTACACTTTCGCCGCTCCGCGATGCACCCTTCATCGCTTCCATGAGGCCCAATGACAGACCCCGGACTCACGCGAAGACTCAGACAGCAGGGCCATCGTTCCGGCCTCGCGATCGGCATCTCGATGGCGCTCGCTATCGCTGTCCTGGTCGGCGGATTCACCTGGATTTACGTCCAACTCGATCCCTTCGTGCGCGATTTCGCCGGGGCTGAGCCCGCGCCCACCCAGACACCCGTCGAGCAGGCGGCAGGCTCTGGCAAGAAGGCCACCAAGACCCCGACTCCGGAAGAAGTGGCGAGCGATCAAGCAACCCAGGAGCCTGACGCGACCGAGACGCCCGAGCCGGACAGCACCAAGATCCAGTCAGTTGACGGAAACAACGGCGACTTCAAACCTGATTACCAGGTGATCGCTCTCGAACCGGTCCGATTACGCAGCGGCCCCGGCGTCAGCTTCGATATATTGGTTGACGGAGTAGAGCCGGGCACCAAGCTACAGTTTCTGGGCGACCGCGAGGCGTCGAAGAACCCGGATGCCGACGGCGACACCGAGTGGCTCAAGTTTCGGCTTGAGGGCGGTGAAGAGGGCTGGATCCGCAACATCGACGTCGGCGAGACTTGAGCCAACATGCGCAGAATGATGTAAGTCCGCACAACTTGCCCGGGTTTCGTGACGCACTGCCGGGGGAGCCGCCCGGAACTACCATGTGGATAGCAGATTTGACTTCGGGCGAACTATTATCGCCGTGCGGCCGCATGTACCGCACCGCTTTCTAGTCAGAGGCTTTGATGCAACGCGTAGCAATTGTTGGATTGGGATTGATTGGCGGGTCGATCGGCCTTGGCCTGAAGCGCTGGGCTGCCGAGCAGGCTAAGGGCGGCAACGAGCCGCTGCAGATCATCGGTTTCGACACCGACCTCGATCAACAGTCCTATGCCAAGAAGATCAACGCGGTCGACAAGACCGAATGGCGCCTGCCGAACGCGATCGCCGACGCGGATATCATCGTGCTCGCCACACCGGTCGGTGCGATGAAGGAGCTGCTGTCGGATATCGCCCCGCACCTCAAGGAAGGCGCGATCGTGACCGATGTCGGTTCAACCAAGGCCGATGTCATTCAGTGGGCGGACGAGCTCCTGCCTGAATCGGTCAGCTTCGTGGGCGGTCACCCGATGGCCGGCAAGGCCATCAGCATCGAGGGCGCCGACGCCGACCTCTTCAAGGGTGCGACCTGGATCGTCACGCCGTCGGTCCGCGCGACCGATGGGGCGCTGCGCAACGTCCTCGGCCTGGTCGCCGCGCTCGGCGCGGAGGCCTTCTTTGTGGACGCTGCCGAGCACGACGCTTATGTCGCCGGTGTCAGCCATCTGCCCTTCGTCCTTGCCGCGGCGCTGACCAACGCGCTCGGCACGGACTCTTCCTGGAAGGACATGAAGTCGCTCACAGCCGGCGGATTCAAGGATATGACCCGGCTCGCCTCAGGTAGCCCGGTTATGCACCGCGACATCATCCTGACCAACCAGGCCGCGATCCTGCGCTGGATCGACCAGTTCCAGGGCGAGTTGAGCGCCGTGCGGGATCTGATCGCCCGGGAGTCGATCGAGGGTCGCGAGGCGGAGATCGAGAAGTTCTTCAACAAGGCGCGGGATATCCGGGCCGAATGGTCGACGCAGGTCACTCGCGAAGGCGAGCTGCTACAGCAGACCGGATCTGAGCTCAGCATGGAGGGCGTCGGCGATCAGATGTCGCGGATGTTCTTCGGCAGCATGTTCAAGCGCCGGATGAGCGAGGCCGATCGGCTTGGGCGGCGGGCCGGCAGCCGAGCCAAGGCTCAGGGCAAGAGCGACCAGTCCGACGACAACTCGTAGGTGTAGACCTGGGAAATCGGCTCGCCATCGCGCCGCATCCGGCCACGGTCCTTGCGCAGGATCGGTCCGTACCGGTTCTCGATCTGCACGATCCGCTTATCCGGCAGATTGATCATGATCACGCCGAGCGGCAGGGGGGTTAGTGTCGCTTCGCGCAGCCGCGAGTCAATCAGCCGAAATGCCGTGCCGGAAAGCGGGTCGTTCTGCGCGATCCATTGCTCGATCGATGTCGCGTCGTCCCGCACCACGAACTCGTCGAACCGCGCCAACCCGTGCCTGATTGAATCCGTCATGGAAGGGTCCAGTGTCGCCAGCGTGGCCAGCACCTGATCGATCGAAGCCGGGCTGTGAGCGCAGGCGGCGGCCATCATCTTGGCCAGGTGACCAGGCCCACCGAAGCTGATCGTTCCCTCGTTGTCGATGACCGTAAAGCGCAATAAGCCATCCATATCCCAAGTGTAGGCCACCCGGCGACGGCGTGGGCAATCACCCGACACAGCTGGCAGACGCGAGCCTGGTGCCGTGCTGAAGAGGCTCCTCAAAACAGGTTTCCCAAGAAGCTGAGTTTCGGTGGGCCCTGAGACCCCGCGGACGCCTGGAACCCGCATGGTGGTCCCGCTGTCGTCATCAGGTGGAGGCGACAGAGCTTCTCGCGACATATCCCAAGTGTCTAGAGCCGCTGTGGCGACCGTTGATCTCGGCCTGGGTCGCTGGCAAGGGCACTTTCGAGGAGGGGAGGAGTCGGGTGCGTCATGCGGAATTCAAGCGAAACGGGGATGGCTGGCTGGGACCATCCCCGTTTCGCTAGTGCTGCGTCCGTGAAACTGACTGGCTGGGATCAGTTCCGACGCGGGTTGCGGGATTGGCGGGGTTGGCGTGGCTGGTCGCGTCCCCCGTTGTGTTGCTCCGCATTTTTGGGTCTGTATACCTGCGCCAGACGAAGGCCGTTGGCGCTGTAAAGGAATCGGTGAGGTGATCATATTGAACCACAGACAATATCCAGAATGCAATAGGTTCTGGTGCAAATGCATCAGTTATGCATCCAGTTTGGTCGCCTGAAATACCGTGTCAATCATTGTTTCCGTACTCGCAGTATTGGCCGCGGAAATACGAATTGGAGATTGCGTAACCCGTGTCGCACCTTTATTGGCGTAATCCGCCAAATTCGGCAGAAGTGCCCGATAAAAGCGTCAGTCTGCGCGAGAGCGGAGAGATACCTATGCGGTTGTCGGACACCGCCCTGGGTGAAGATTAAAAAAGTGTGAAAGCGCCGCCTGGCCAAGCGGGTCGAACGCTCCCAATGCGCCGAAACGACATATCCCTTTGATTGTGCCGTTACTGCGGTGATCGACGCGCCCGGGTTTGATCCGGAAAAGGGGCAGGGTTG
>DASQCG010000297.1:0-6331 GCA_035634825.1 Thermomicrobiales bacterium
CGCCACGGCCTATCTGATTGCCGGCATTCTCGGCGTGCCGGAAACGGCGATCACCGCCAGCGACGATATCCAGACGCCGACCATCGTGGCGACCAACACCGCCACCGCGACCACAGCCGCGGCTCCGGCCGGCACGCCTGCCGCCGGCACACCGACCCCCGATGGCAAGCTCGATGTGGTCCCGCTGTTCCCGACCGCCGTGTCTGATTCCGGCTCGGCCAGTCCGGCGCCGGCCGGCGAGATCATCATCATCCTCGGCGACGACCTGCCCGATCCCGCCTGGTACAACGTCGACCCCAACGCGCCGTAGGGCGTTAGCTACTCCTCGGTGGCCAGGAAGAGAAGGTCGCCGGCGTAGATGTACCGCATCCAGCGCATTGCGAACGTGTCGTTCGGCACGGTCACGCGGACGAGGCCAGTCCCCTTGACGACATCGACCTTGTACCCCTCCAAATCCTCGGCATAGGGCCGCTTCGAGACCGGGGACGTCAGTGAGTCGATCCGGTCCTGAACGACAGGCACTGCCGCCTCGGCACCTGCGGGATTTCCCAGGTCGGCAATCAGTGATGTCATGTGACCGTCCTCGTTGGCAGCAATGCCACCCAGGAGCAGGCGCGCCGGCGGGATTGCTTCGCCATCCTCGAGCACGCCTGGATTGACGATCGGCGAGCCAAGCAGGGAGCCGTTCAAGATCATGAACCCATGCATGCCCTCGACGGCCGCCGCTACGTCTGCAAAGACCTGGCTCTCCGCGAGACTCTCGCCTTTGCCTGCCGCCACGTCGATCGCACTGGCCAGCACATCAGCCGACCGGCTTGCGATCACGAGCGAGTCCGTCACGCCGACGTGGTTGAACCTCCCGAGTGCATACCGGTCCAACTCACGCGACGGGTCAAGTCCATTATCGGGATTGACCAGGATCCGGAAGTCGCCATTTACACTCGACGTGTAGTTCCACTGCGCAAATGCCTGCTCGATACGCTCTGGATCCATTTGCCCCGAATAGATGCGGAGTTGCTCAGGCGGCTCTCCGGCCAGCGCGACTTGGTCGATATCCCACGGACTAAATCCAACGATGTCAGCCCACGGCGCATTCATGAACAGGAAGAGCGTGTCGTCGTTCATTGGAATCCGCTGACCGATCTGTATCCAAACCTTCATCGTCTCATCGACGAAGGAGGTGGGCTTCTGGATCCCGGCAGCCTCGCAATAGCCCGCAATATCCGCCCAGGAGATGATCGAAGTCGGCCATGACTCCTGATCCCCCGGCAGGGCAGGAATGCGGGCGAGGATCGAGTCCTCCTCGATCTTGCCCAACTTCTGCGCTCCGGCTCCCCGGGACAGGACCGCCGCGGCCACAGCCGAGGCGAGGACAGCGCGACGCGACGTTTTCACTGACACAACGACAAACTCCTCAGGTGGAAACCAAACGACGATCTCTGTTTGCGTGATGGATTAGTAGAGCTGCATCCGAAGCGTCATCGCGCCTGAGGCCGCCTTGTATGCGGCGCCGACACTGGTGCCGGTGTGGATGCGCTGGATCGTCTCGCCCAGCAGCGGGGCCACCGTGAGCACCGTCAGCTTGTCGATCCGCTTGTGCGTCGGAATCTGGATCGTGTCCGTGACCACGATCTCACGAAGCGCGCTCTTCTGCAGCCGCTCGACCGCCGGTCCCGAGAGGACCGGGTGCACGCAGGTCGCATAGACCTCGGTCGCGCCCTCTTCCATGCAGACCTGCGCCGCCTGCGTGATCGATCCGGCCGTGTCGATCTCATCGTCGACGATCACGACCTGGCAGCCGTCGACCGATCCGATCAGGTTCAGCACTTGCGAGCGATCCTGGTTGCCGATCCGCCGCTTCTCGATGATCGCGAGCGGGGCATCGAGGATCTGGGCGAAGTTCCGGGCCCGTTTGGTGTTGCCGAGGTCCGGCGAGACGACGACCGGGTTCTCCAGCCGCTTCTCGACGAAGTAGTTGGCGGTCAGGAACATCGCGCTCATCTCATCGACCGGAATATCGAAAAAGCCCTGGATCTGCCCGGCATGGAGATCGATCGCCAACACGCGGTCGGCTCCGGAAACTCCGACCAGCTTGGCGACCAGGCAGGCGGTGATCGGCACGCGGGGCTGATCCTTCTTGTCGGTGCGGCCGTAGCCGAAGTAGGGGATGACCGCCGTGATCCGGCCGGCCGAAGCGCGTCGCAGCGTGTCGATCATGATCAACAACTCCATGATCGAGTCGTTGACCGGTTCGGCGAAGGACTGGATTACGAAAACATCGTTTTCGCGCACGCTCTCGCCGATCCGCACGAAGGTGTTGTCGTTGCTGAACTTGAAGACTTCCGCGCGACCGCGTGGCAAGCCAAGGTAGGCGCAGACCTGGTCGGTCAACCCATGGTTGGAGTTGCCGCCAAAGATGGTCAATTCGTCGTACACCCTAGCCATCGAGTTCTGTTCCACCTTTCGGAGCGCGGGGCTTCCGTCGTTTGCGCACCGTTCGGGTTGCGCGTCGCTTGTGCAGTTCGCCGACCCGTTCCAGCGCCATGGTGGCTGCGGCTTGCTCGGCCGACCGCTTGCTCTCACCGGTCCCGGATCCAAGCACGGCATCGCCAATCAGAACTTCGGCCGTGAAGATGCGCTCGTGGTCGGGTCCTGCCTCATCAATAATGCGGTAGATCGGCGGTTGCCGGTAGTGGTCCTGCACGTATTCCTGGAGTTGGCCCTTGGGATTGGCCGCAATCTGATCTTCCAGCGCGTCGGAGGCATCGGCATCGAGAAACGGCTGCATGAATGCCCTGGCCGCTTCAATACCCTGATCGAGGGTGATCGCCCCGATCAGCGCCTCGAACGCGCCGGAGAGAATCCGGTCGCGGTCGCGGTCGGAAACCCGCTCGCCTGCCGCGAGGTAGACATAATCCCCCATATTGATCGATCGAGCCCAGGCCACCAGCCGCTCGCCCCGGACCAGGCCCACCCGCCTGGCGGTCAGATCACCTTCGGGCGCCTCCGGGAACCGCTGGTAAAGATCGGCCGCGACGATGTAGCCGATCACCGCATCCCCCAGGAACTCGAGCCGTTCGTTCGACCGCTCCGAGGGCGGCAGCTCAATGTCCGGCGCCGTCATCCGCAGCTCATGGGCAACGGAGCGATGGGTGAGGGCCAGGCGCAGCAGCTCAATGTCGGTGAAGGCCATGCCAAGCGACCGGCCGAAGCGGACGGCATTGTCCTCTCCCACGGCGGCAGTTGGCTCGATCGTCTGGGGCTTGGCGCGGCGGCTCATAAATAGTTCCCGGGATCACGGCCCGGCGACAGGAGCCGGGGCACCCTCGATTATACGAACTGCGCCGCGCCTCAACCGGCGGAAGCACCAGATTGCCCGCGCCGCGGCAAAAGGGTAGGCTACCCGCATCGGTCGCCTTGGCCGATGTCGGACGGGAGCCCGGAGACGGGCTGAGAGGGCGAGCAATCTCGCCGACCGTTGCACCTGATCAGGGTTATGCCTGCGAAGGGACCGCACCGCGCACGATCAGCGCACCTCTCACCGCACCCGAACCAGATGTCGTCGCGCGAGAGGATCGTCTCTGCCATGCCCCTGAATCGTCGATCGTTTCTGGCCGGAAGCGTTGCCGCCGGGGCTGCCGTGGGAATGACACGCCAAAGTCGGGCGCAAGGAGTCGAAAAGGCATCGATCGCGCTCGACTGGTACCCCAACGCCAACCACGCCGGCCTGTTCTGGGCGCAGTCGAAGGGACTATTCCGGGCCGCGGGCGTTGACATATCGATTGAGACGCCGGCCGACCCGACCACGGTCCTGCAGACGGTCGCCGCCGGGCGCGACACCTTCGGGATCTCCTATCAGCCCGATATCCTGCTTGCCCGAGCCCAGGATGTGCCGGTTGTCGCTGTCTGCGCGATCGTGCCGCGACCGCTGCAGGGCGTGATGTCGCTCAAGAGCGCGGGCATTGCCCGGCCGTCCGACCTGCGTGGCAAAACCCTCGGCTATCCCGGCATCCCGAGCCAGGAGGCCTTCCTGCGCACGATGCTGGCCGCTGATGGGGTCTCGATGGATGAGATCACGCTCAACAACGTCGAGTTCAACCTGCTGCCAAGCCTGATCTCCGGGCAGGCGGCCGCGGTCATGGGCGCCTTCTGGACTCACGAGACGATCGTCGCCGAGCTCGAGGGGTATCCGGTCAACATGATGAAGGTCGAAGACTGGGGCGTGCCGCTCTATGACGAGCTGGTGCTGGTCTCCAGCGAGAAGACGCTGGCCGACAAGCGGGACTTGGTAGATGCCGTCCTCGACGCCGTCCGCGAGGGGTACCTGGCCGCGGCGGCGGACCCGAAGCAGGCCATCGACATTCTGGTCGCCGCCTACCCGGAGACGGAGCGGCCGGTCGAGGAGCAGGGAATCGCGCTCCTGGCCGAGCTCTGGACTCAGCCCGAACCCGGCTTCGGCATCATGGAGCCGGATGCCTGGGCGAAGTTCGCCGACTGGATGATCGAGCATGAGCTCCTACCGGCCGGATTCGAGCTGGACGACACCATCGGCGCCAATTTGCCGCCACTACCATTGGCGACTCCAACAGTCCAGGGGGCAGGCACGTTTGTGCCTGCCCCTTTCTCCTTTGCGGGTGACGATTGATCGTTCCGGCCATCGGTACTTCAGATGGATACTCGCGCCGCGCCCATCGCCATAGCCTCAAGACACGCGCACGCGAGTGCCCTTCCCGGCGCGGGCCAGGGTACCGACCACACTCCCCGGAGGCAGTTATCACCGTGTCTGACGATACGCCCTTCCCGTCCCGAAATTGGCTGCCGATGCTGAACGCCGGGGATCGTTTTTCAACCGCAACCGACACCAGGACCGCTACGGTCGAGCCGGAGACCGTCGCGGACGAAGCGGAGCAGGCTCCAGTGGAACGCAACCGAAACCATTTGCTCGCGCAGGACTGGTCCAGCGCGCTCGAGTCCCAGTTCGGCCTGACCGCTCCCGAACCGGTCGCTCCGAGCGAGCCTGCTGAGTCGATCGCTGCGCTCAAGGAGCGGCTCGCGTACTACGAGCACTTCGATGACCTGATTCGCGACAACGTCTCGCGCTCGGCCGCTCTTTTCCAGGCCGTCTTCGCCGAGCGGGACAAGGCGCGCAGGATCCAGGCCGATGCCGAGTCGACCATGTCGGCAGTATCGGCCGAGGCCGATCGGCGAGTCGCGGCGGAGCGCCAGCATGTCCAGCACATCCTGATGTCGCTGATGGACGAGGCGACCTTTCTCCACCAGCGCTCCGACGCGCTGATCCAGCGCCTCGCTGAGGCCCTGACCGAGATGGCGCCCACCAGCAACGAATCCGACGAGCCGGTCTCCGGCGCGTAACTCAGCAAACCCAACCAAAAACACAACGGCACGCGGAGCGTGTAGGCTCCGCGTGCCGATCTTTGTGCCCCAATGGCGGTGCACCGTTTACTGACTACTGACCACAGACCACTGACAACCGATTACTTGACATTGATCGTCCGTGAGGGCCAGCCGGTGGCGCCGTCGGGAAGGGGGGCCTGCTCATCCTCCTTCATCACCTCGCCCTTGCCATCGGTGACGCGGATTTTCATCTTGACCTGGCCGGATTGCGCTGTGAAGGGGAAGGCCCAGCGGACCCAGGTGAACGGCGCATTGAGCGCCGGCTCGAGCTGCGCATCGGCCCACGTCGCGCCGTTGTCGATGCTGACCTCCACCCGCTGTACGCCACGATCGCCGGCCGAGGCCATTCCGCAGGCAGTGACCGGCCCGGCCGCATCGAGCGAGCCAGTCGGGAAGTCGATCCGGCCCCAGACCTGATAGCGGGCGGTATCGCTCCAGCCCCGCTCCTGCCAGTAGCCCTTGTAATCCTCGTCAACCGCCTCGATCTTCTTGAGCCATTTGACGTTCTTCATCCCGTAGATCGGCGGCACGATCAGCCGGGCTGGGAAGCCGTGATCGTCCCCCAACGGCTCGCCGTTCATGCCGGTCACGATCATCACGGACGGATCCTGCGCGATCGAGAGCGGGATGGACTCGTTGTAGTCGTCGGCCGCGGTTAGTTTGAGATCGACCGTGTTCTGGGCCACGCCGACCTCCGCTAGCAGGTCTACCAGCCGCACGCCGGTCCATTCAGCCGTGCTGATCAGATCGCCATTCAACTCGTTCGAGATGCAGCAGAGGGTGGTGATGTTCTTGACCGTCGAGCGGCCGACCAGCTCATCGTAGCTGTACGACTTCGGCGTCGTGACCAGCCCGCCGATCTCGAGCGACCAGCCATCGCTGCTCACCGTCGGATCGGTGAAGTTCTTGGAGACGT
>DASQCG010000298.1:0-11791 GCA_035634825.1 Thermomicrobiales bacterium
AACGCTGACAAAGGTGGCTGGCGTCTCGGGCGTCTCCCGAAGTCGCAGAAAGGCCGCCTCCGCCACCCGGACGTTCTCCCCGGTATCGAAGAGCCATAAGGAGTGCTAGATGCGGTCGCCGGTGGTGCTCCGCGCCCAGTAGGCGCCCTGGGACCCCGGCATCTGTCGCACCATAGCGCTGCCGTGCTCCTGATTCATCGCCAGCGAGTCTACTTCACGGCCTGGTTTGATCTCGACCCGGCGGATCAGGGCGGGGTCGCTTGATGGCAGTGCGTCGGCGGCGCAAGCAAAAAGCCGTCCCGATCGGCTCAGGTAAAGAGTATGAGCGGTCGATTGTGTTCCGTACCGCTCGCCGTAGTGATCACTATTGCATTTCTGATAAACACCGAGATTGGGTGGGTTTCCGCGCTAGTCCGCCGTTATATCTTGGGTCTCTCAAGTTGTCTATTGGAGCCGGAATCTAAGTCGACTGCGATCATGTTGCAATCCGCAGGTGGCATGCGGGCGCGCGCCCTGCATCATGGCGTCCGCGGTACCGAGAAGGCTGCGAACAGTTTGCCGCATTTTTGCCGCGAATGAGTCAGCATTGACCAACATCAAGCGATAGGAAGGGGCCGAAAAACGGCGCGACTACGCACGAAACGACACCCCGCAACACTATCCGGTAAAGCAAACCCGGAATCCCTTACCCGGCACCACAGCATTAATATCCGCATGCTTGCGCCTGTTTTTCGCCGACACCAACGAATTTGCCGCGTTCGATTTCCCCGACCCGTTGCATCGCATCAGCGATCGCGATATCGATTGTGTCGGCAGCCTGTCGCTGCATGGATGACGTGACATGGCTGTACCGATTCAGTGTCATGGATATATCATCATGGCTGAAGCGTTCCCGGACGATGTTGGGGTGCATGCCTTCTGCCAAGAGCAGTGTTGCGGAGGTGTGCCGCACGTCATGGAACCGGATCTTCGGAACCCTTGATTCGCGGGTCTGGCGCGCGAACTGGGCGACCGGCGAGTTCACATGCTTCGGCCCGTCTTTGCGATTGGTGAACATGAAATCGTTATCGTCCCAGACCGGTCCGAGACAGAGTCTCTCCGCATGCTGAGGCGCTCTGTGCTTGCGCAGCGCCTGCACGCGTGAGTCAGGAAGCGCGATTGATCGTCGGCTCGCCTGCGGGGGTCCAGAGTCGCTCGATGCACCGCCGTCCGCTGCGATACGATGAACTGAAACAGGGGCCGTGGCCGGCCGGACCCAGCACATACGATCTGCACGCTACTGTGAGGGTTCCGGATGCGCATTGTCGAGATTGCCCCACCGTGGTTTCCGGTTCCGCCGACGGGGTACGGCGGGATTGAGCGTGTCGTTCACGACCTGACCGAGGGGTTGCTCGATGCGGGGGCGGAGGTCATCCTCTGCGCCCCGGCCGGCTCGCAGACTCGGGCTCAGCTGATTGAGACCGTCGCTCGTCCGGTGGGACTGAACCTGACCGAAGCGCATAAGCGAAGGCATCTGGTTGAGAGCAGCCGCGAAGCCTATCGGCAGGCGCTGGCACTTGGGGCGGACCTGATTCACGACCACACCGACTATGCGCCCCGCAGTGGCTTCCCAATTCCAGTAGTGCGCACCGCCCATGGCCCAGCCACCAGCGCGGCCGTGGCGACCTACCGGACGATGAGCCGGCGCGGAGATCATTTCATCGCGATCAGCGCCCGGCAGCGGAGTTTGTTTACCCAATCCGCGGCGTCCCGGTACGGGGCCGGGGAGCAGATTCGCTTTGCCGGCGTCATTTTCAACCCGATCGACGTGACCGCCGCCCCGTTCTACCCCGCGAAGAAAAAGCAGGGGTATGCAGCCTTTTTGGGCCGCTGCCACTGGGAAAAGGGTCCGGACGGAGCGATCCGGGTCGCGCAAGCGGCAGGGATCCCGCTGATGATGGCCCTGCGGGTCACCACCGAAGAGCAGGCCTATTTCGAGGCCGTGGTTCGACCGCTGGTGCTCTCTATCAGGAACCTCGCCAAGTTCGTGGGGGAGGTCAGCGGTGAAGAGAAGGACGATCTGATCGGTCATGCCGGGGTCGTGCTGTTCCCCTCGCCGTGGGAAGAGCCGTTCGGGCTGGTGTTCATGGAAGCCGCCGCCCGCGGCACTCCGGTCATTGCACTCGAGCGCGGCGCGGCTCCAGAACTGATTCTCGACGGTGTGACCGGTATTCTCTGCGCCGATGAGGAGGAGATGATTGCGGCGGTGCCGCGGGCCCTCGCCCTTGATCCGGCTGCATGCCGGGCCCATGCAGCCGCCATTTGTGATCGGTCGGTGATCGCCCGACAACACCTGGATCTCTTCGAGCGCATCCTCGCTAGGCGATAGGGCGCGCCGCGGGAACGGCTGCGCGGCGACCTCACCTCACCAGGCGTGATCGCCGGGCGAGGAGGCCGGCCGCGGTTTGCTCCCCCGTGCGCTCAGTCTTGCGTTGGCGGTGCGGTATCGGGCGACTGCCCGTCCCGGTTGCGCTGTTGCCGGTCCGCTTCCCAGGCCTGATCCTCCGCACCCATCTGCCCGGAGCGATCTGCCTCGCGCTCCCCGGCGAAGTCACGCGGCGATTGCCCGTCAGGTGCTGTCCCCGGTCGCTTGGGCCCGGTAATCCGGGCGATCCACGCCTTGATGGTTTCCACGCTGTTCCTCCTTCACGCCGCCGACCGATCACCGGGTGCGCCGTCACGGCACGGCCAGACAAGCGCGAACCGCATGGCCGCCGACCCATCGGGATCGGGCTGATCGAGATGGTAATCATTGTCGCGATCAGATCTCCGCCGACAGTAGCCAACCCAGCATGGTGATCGCCTATCACCCTGAGGAACTGATCTGGTAATTGCCGTGCTGCAAATGATATCCAGTACGCGGTTCCGTGGCACGGCGTGGTCAGGGCCAGTACACGCGGCCTAATGGGTCGAGGTCGTGACGAGCTCGGTCGTATGACCGGCGGCGGTTAGGCGAGTCGCCAGAAACTGAATGGCCTGCAATCGCTCCGGGTCGCTTTGGGAGTGGACCCAGAAGCGAAACCGGTGTGGCAGGTCGTCCGGGAAGTACGTGTCACCAACGGGAGTCCACTTCACCTCCCCGGTGTTATCGACATACACCGTCACCCGTTGCTCTCCGTCGGCCGCATCGATCCGAGCCTCGAGACCGGCGCGCAGGACTGGATTCAGCCAGCGTTCGCCTTGGGACATGGGTGATCTCCTTCATCGTCTTGGAATATCCGGGCCGCAGTCTCAGGAATACGGATCGCGTGGTTGAGAAACGGGCGGCGGCCCAGCTCGGTCCTGCGCATCGGCGAGGGCGGCCGCCTGCTGGCGAAAGCCACGATCCCTCGCCCAGAAACTGATGCCCAGCACCGGCATCAAGAAGAGATCGAGCACCAACGCGACGGCCGCAACGATGATCAGCAGTTCCGACTCCGTAGCCGAAAGGAGATTTGAACTCCCCCAACCACCGTCGTTGAGCAGGAGCAACAGGACCAATCCGCAGATCAGGGCGTTGGCCAGGAGTGTGCTCGTGATAAACCAGCGGCGCATCCTCGTTACCGCTCCTCGTCTGGCGGTCGGGGAAGGCCCGGTGCTGCCCCGGCTCCACCTTCGGACTCCCACTCCTCAAACTGGGGGTGTTCATGGTCGGCGCGATCACGCTGGCGCGTGTCCGCTTCCCACGCTTTGTCCTCGGTGCTCAGCTGCCCGGTCCGGGTCGCTGCGCGCTCCTGGGCGTAGTCGCGACTTGGAGCCTCTTCCTGCGGCGTCTGGGCTCGCGTCGGGTGCATCAGTCGATTGATCCAGGCTTTGATCGCGTCCACCGTTCGTTCCTCCTGTTTACCGGGGCCAGCACTGACACGTTGGATTGCATCTCACCATCCCCGGCGAGGTTGGCTCACTTGGTCTACGCGGTCAGTCCGCTGCCTGGGGTAGGCGAGTGCGTTCTTCATCTGCGGTGCAGTGACGATAATGCGGATGAGATGGCCGTGCGGCGTAAAGCTCGTATCACTCCCCACCAAGCCCGTGGTCACGTGAAACTCGAGCATTCCTTCGACGGTGACCTGGCGGATGTAGGTCGAGCCTTCGGCGAAGCGTCCGATCAGGGTGAACACTTCTGCCCGCAGGTGACGCAGGTTCGGGACCGGGTCTGTCCATTGCAGTTCGATCTCAAAGACGTCACTTCGCGTCATCGCCCGCGTCAGGTGCCATGAGCTTCCGGGTTCAGCGCAAGCGCGTTGAATGTGCGGGAGGAGATGGTCGTCCGCTGACTCCGCAATCCAGTCAGGTGCAGCAAGCGCTGCCTCGAGCTGGGCGACATCAGCGGCGATCCAGGCGCCGCTGGCCACGCCCGATCCGCGCCGGTCGCCCTCCCACCGCGGTGTCGCTGTCATGGTCATGCGCTCCCGCCCGGGAGAGCCGCAAGCGGTGCGAGCATATCCAAGGACTCAGCGGGGTCCGCGGCCAGGATGGTGCCGCGGTGGTGCAGCCAACCTTTCATGGTGCCACCGGCCTTGCCGAGAAAGGCCACGCGCAAGCGGTTCTCCAGGGCCTTGCTGGCCGGTTCTTCCACCGATTCGTCCGCCATCAACTCAGCAAACCGGGCTGTCTCCGCCGCGATCTGGTCCAACCGCGCCTGTTCCGCAAGATCCCAATGGGACTGGGCGGTGTGGAGCTCTGGCAGTGCAAGAAGGCGATACTCGGTCATCTGCCAGGCGGGACGCCTGGAGTAGAGGGTGCGGCCGGTAAAGGGATTCGGGTCGGTCGTCATGCGTTCTACCTCGATGGTTTTCAATGATTCGCGCTCTTCAGTCAATGGGTGTGTTTCGGTGCGTCCAGCTGCGTCACCCGCACAGCGTGAGAGCGCTGCACATTGCCGGGCTGGCCGACCTAATCGAAGCGGACCCGGTCGCCGATACGCAGGTGTGCAAATTCCGTTCCCAGGACCGCCTCCGCGCGAAACGGCAACGACCACGGCCGATTGTAAGCATCCGAAACGATAAAGCCGAAGCCGCCGGGCCGAATACTGGTGATAGTGCCGGTCATCGTAGCCCTCGCCCCGCAACCGTCATCGTGCCGCCCCGCGTTCCGCCGGCCTTGGGCGGGGGGTAGAGACTGCCAGCGAGCGCGCCGCCGTCCGTCTCCCACCTCGCGAGGTCGGCTACCAGGACGACTCGTCGAGTCAGGGCCGCCAGGCGAGCGGATGTCTGCACAGGGGGAGGGAGGGCTGGGGCGGCGGGACAGGAACGAGACGGTGGCATCGCGATCTACTTTCTGCCGAACGGTCGCCGGCGCTATGAGAATCGAATGAGTCGGAGCGAACGAGTGCTTCCTCTCCAGGTCCACTGTCCAAATTGGCCGCCTGCCGCGCCACTGCGGCAGGAATACGAACCGGGTCCCGCTGGCTGGAACGGGACCCGGTTCGTGGGTGGGACCAGCGCGCCTGGCTAGAGGCGAACGCAGGACTGGCTCCCCTGGTCAACGCGGCCTTAGTCGACGAAGTGACCTCCAGGCATTGCGCTTCGGCAATCCGGGGTTATGAGTTCCCCTCCGCCAGTTCACTCATGCCTGCAGATCGGTCAGGCGATCTTGCAACGCATTGATGCCGATGCGCACGATATAGGTGCGGCCGCTGACTGCGTCGCGCACCGAGTCGAGCGAGCGGTCTTCCATCCAGCGGTAGACCGTTGGTCGGGTTACCCCGAACCGGTCAGCAGCAACCCCGATGCCGACCAGATCTGATGCCGCGAAGGTTTGGTACTTGGCGCGGGCCAGCAAGTGGCCGAGATCCGTTTCCCAAAATGAGCGTGGCACCGTGTATTGGTCGGCTCCGGCTGGCCAAAAGAGCAGTTGAAGGACCGCTTCGATGGCGGTTCGTACCTGTTCGTGCGATTCGTGCTCGCGTCCCTCCGCCACCAGTGCCAGGCGGCGCAAGTCGTGCCCCAACGGACTCGCGCGGAGCTGCTCCAGGGATGGGCCGGGCTGATCGGTTGGGCGGAGGCGATCTTCCAGCCGGCGAGCGTCGATCGCGATGAGCTGCAGCGCCTGGTCGATCACCAATTGCGCGGTAGTGGAGGGAGAGGGTGGCGCTTCGACGATGGTAGGCGATGTCGGCACGGGATTCTCCTGGCGAATGGGACATCCTCCGCGCGGTGGGCGGTAACGAATGTACTCGCAGCTTAGTGGCCGACAGCGGGCCCGTCATGAAGTTTCGTCATGGCTTTCTGGACTAGCGAGTCAAAGCCACCGACGCACTTTCCATAGGTTCTGTGGGGACGAAGCGGTAGCCCTTGCCGGGTACCGTGGCGATATATCGCGGCCGGCGCCAGTCATTTTGCAGTTTCGCGCGCAAGTTGCGCACATGGCGATCGACGACATTGCTTTCGGCCGCGTAGTCGACACCCCACAGGTGATCCAGAATCTCGTCCCGGGTCAGCAGACGACCGGCGTTGGCGGCCAGGAGGTACAGAAGGCTTTGCTCCAGCGAAGTCAAGTGCAACTCGTGGCCACCGGAGGTCACGCTGCGGCGCATGATGTCAATCTCGAGCTCGCCCAGGCGAATCACCGGCGTGAACTTAGCGGCCTCCCCATAGGTGCGCCGCAGGATTGCGAGGATACGGGCGACCAGCTCCTCCGGCGAGAAGGGGACGGTCACAATATCGTCGACACCATGGGCAAAAGCCGCCAGTTTGGTTTCGAGATCGCCGCGCCGGGTCAAGGCCAGGACAGGGAGCCTGGCGCCGTCTGCCGTGGCGCTCTTCATTTGATCGAGAATGGCGCCATGATCGAGGTCCGCATCGACGACGGCGAGATGGGGCGCCGGAGCAAGCCCTGCCATGGCGTCTGCCGCACTGTGGGCAACCCGGGACTGAAGCTGGGCGTGACCAAGGGCCAACCGGACGACCTCGGCCAGCACGGGCTGGTCGACCACGATGAGCACAAAGGGCGCAGTGTTGGTTCCGCGAAGTTTGCTCTCCATAGCTTGAGCTCCAAAACTGTGGTGGGCCGGATCGGAGTCTACCACCGGGGACGTCGTCCTGCACCGCAATCGCGGCGTGACGGAACCTCATGATATGAGCCCCGATCCGTGCCAGACTGAGCTGGCCGTGTTCCTCAACCCAAGCTCGTCCTTCGACCTGGCACGGCGTGGAGGTGTCTCATGGCATCCAACGGCATCATGCTTATCCGTCAGGTGATCGATGAGATCTGGGGCCAGGGCGATTTCGATCTGGCAGACAACCTGTTTACCGCGGACTACGTCAACCACGGCGGCCTCATCCCGGATCTGATCCATGGCCCCGAGTCGATCAAGGTTGCGGTTGTCCTCGCCTGGCACGCCTTTCCAGGGCTGCGCATTTCGGTCGAGGTATTGCTGGTCGATAAGCAATTGACAACGGTTCGATGGCAGGCAAACCAACCCGGCGTGCGCGTGCCGCTTGACCGAACCAATCACAGCGGGTCGACCAGCATGGCCGGCTTACTGACCGTTCGCCTACTGGGAGATCGCATCGCGGAAAGTTGGACGCTCTGGGATGGCGGCATCCAGAAGCACGGGTTTGGCACGGCCGTCAGTGGTCACGGGCGCCGCAATGGTTTCGTGGCATGAGGCCCGGAATCCGGAGCCACCGGCGCTGATTCGGAGCGCCTTGTGCCTGACTGTAGCAAGGAGTCACTGGTCCATCGACAGGTCACGACAAACACTGCTACGCTGTATTTACCTCGGACAGCAGAGAGCTTGATTCGCCGCCATCAGCTGCGGCGACCCGCCCCCGTGGCTCCATGGTGCGGCTATCCAACTGGACACCGCAGACCCATCTATTTTCCGTGCATTACGGGAATATCAATAGACCTCCTCCAGGCGGAGGGGGCACATGTCGCCATGGCGCGACCAGGGAGTACCATCATCATGCACGCAACATTTCGCCAGTATTCGGGAATTACACCTGCCGCCTTTGATGCGTTGATCGGTCGCAAGTCCGAAATCGAGACCCTAATTCGGAAGGTTCCCGGGTTCGTGCAGTACGATCTCGTACGGACTACCGACGGGATGACAACGCTCACCGTCTGCAATGATCCGGCCGGTACCGAGGCGTCCAACAAACAGGTGGCAACCTGGATTGGGCAGAATCTGCCGGCGTTGCAAACATCTCCCCCCGTAGTTACGGGTGGCGAGGACGTCTTGCACTTCATGGCGTAAGCCCTACGGGGCGCTCATTGCGTGCCTCGTACACGGCCGACTCCGGGCTCCGGCTCGGGGTCGGTCGTGTTTTCGAACGCTGCGGTTGGACGCCATATTGACGTCGCCATCGTGCGGACGCGACTTAACCAGCAATACCCGGCCCCCGCCACCTCGGCAGAGGGGGTGCCGTCGCATCTGTGCGATGGCCAGCTGCATCTCAAGTCGTCTCACGACCCCGGCCCGTCAGTCGGCGACATTACGACGAATTCACGATCGCCCTCAATCGCCCATACCAGCGGCGTGTTGTCCTGCCCCGAGTCGCGATCGATTATCAGGCGGGCGATGTCGCCCCGCATTGCGCCTTGTTCTTGTTTGGGACGGTCCAGGGATTGCCAAGTCGGCTGATAGCGAGAGTTCTGCCCTCGCCATCAGCCGAAAAACCCCAGAGGCGGTTACGCGATCGGTCCAGTTCTCAGTCCGCCAGCAGGTGCATTCGGGGTCGGGTGATTGAACGGACCTGCATGGGCGAAGCCGGATTGCCCGCCACCCATGCGCAAGGCCGTCAACGGCAACGCGATTGGTGCTTGCCCCACGGCCCCGCCCCTGACGGAGATGACCGTCCCGGATGCATCTCGGGCCGTGTCCCTTGTGCGAAGCCCGTCATCAGCAAAGGACATCCGGTCCACATGCACTACTGGATAGGTATCTACCTGCGTGTGCCGGTGACCGCTCCGTCCGCATCGGTATCGATCGTAGTGAGCGCGAGATGAATGCTGCGGTCGCTCGTCGCCTCCCACGCGCCCATGCTCGGGCTCGAGAAGACCACGCTGGCCACAGCGGCCGGCGAGGCAGCCGCGTTCTTTGCGCCATCCGAATAAGCGGCAAGCGGGTGCGGTTCGCTCCCGGTACGGCTTACCGTGCCGCAGCTGATCGCTAATCCATCTGAGGTCAACATCACCATGGTGGGGGTGGGCGGACTGGTGGGGTGGATCTACAGCCATATGCCTACGGCAGAGTTGACTGATTCGGAGGCGGCGGTCCACGCTCGCTCCTCGCGACTCATGTGATCGGCAGCGGCGCGGTTCGGCTGGGCGAGTAGCGCCAAGCCACGTCCGCTGGCTCCAAGGCCGGCAAGGGCCGCGCGGCGGTTAACAGTGCTCGTTACAGTCGGAGTCTTCATGAGCGGAGTGCGCCTTTGAGAGACGCTGTGCGCCCGACCGATTTCGATATGCGGATCTGCCACGAACGTGCGAGGGCGAAGCTAACGCGGCATAAAGATGAAGGCAATGAGCTCCTGAGAGCAGTGCTTGGCCTGAGGGGGCAGACAGGAGCGCAACGGTGCGTCCCGCATCTGGGAGTCTGGTGAAGGGGCCTGCCCAATCCTGCCCCGGTTAGGTACTAGGCGGTGCCCGAGGCAGTCCGCCTCGGCATCAAGTCTCGGCCTCCGTCAGCTCCGGCAGCGCCAATATAGCGCGACCCATCGCTTCGTCTGCGGTGGCGCCACGGCCTGTCCAGGTCGCCTCATGAAGTGTCACCACCATGCGGTGGTCCCCAGGGGCTGGATTGCTCTCCTCGATCGCGGAACATCGCCGTGCAAAGAGGAGGTACCGCTGCATAGCGGTGACGGTTGGAGCGATCTCCAGGCGCAGCAAGATTTCCCTGCGCCAATCGCTGGCACGTGGCGGCGTCATCGTGATTGACCTCGCCCGGTCGGTCTTGCGGAGGTGGCCCAGATCGTGTCGCGTCGCCATTCGGCCTCCTGGCGTAAGGCGTCGGCAATAATCTGGCTTTGCGAGCGATTCCAATCAGCAACCGTGCCACCGGCTGTGGCCAGGTACTCGATCCGGATACGGGTCACCAGGTCGGGGTGATACCCGCTTCCGGCGATGCCCACTGGCCCGGTGCGGGCCTGCTCCGCCGTATCCCACAGGCGCTGATCGCGGGCGAGCAGGCGACGGGTTTGAGTGCGGTAGGCCGGTTCGGTGCCAGTCGGACGAGGTGTGCGGCGGGTGGTGTCCAAAAAGGGATTGGGTTCAAACATCGGTGGCCTTTCAGTCGTGAGGACAGGACATCCGTCTCGGTGCGGTGCCAAGCTGGGGAAAACCATTGGTAGACAGGAGGTGAGGTCGGAGAAGTGTGCGGGTGCGCCTTTGGCGGCCGAGGATGGCCACGTCGGTTCCCCGTGGGATGACGACCCACGGAACGGGAATGAGGTCAGGCATCCCCACTATAGCAGGTCGCTTGCGGACACGCCGGCGGGCCAGTCGCGTATCATCCCTGGATGGTACTCCTCTCCGTGATTCCTGCCCTCCCTGTCCACGATCTCACCCGAGCTCTTCGCTTTTATGAGCATGAGCTTGGGTTTGCGCTGCGCCACATCGGCGACGATTTCGCCATCGTCAAGCGGGATGGAGTGGAGATCCACCTCTGGATGGCGTGGACATCACGCCAGCATGAGGACCGCCCGGTCCCCGTGGGCAGTGCCACCTGCAAGATTCACGTCTCGGGATTGGAACGCCTCTACGCGGAGCTGCGGACGCGGCACGTCGTCCATCCTGAGGGCCACCTCGCCAGACGCGAGGGAAACACGGCCGAATTCACCATCCTTGACATTGATGGCAATGCGCTGCAGTTCTTCGAAGTCCAGTCCGCGCCCTGAGGCGCTTACGGTGTGAACGTGGCAATCCGGTCCGCACCGCCCGCGCTTTCTTGTGGAGATAGCTATTGGGTTTCTGTCCCCGGAGTGAGCTCAATTGGACGGCAAACCCATGCAGGTGTTGCAGATCGCGTCGCCAGTCAACGGCCGTAGTAGCCGTCTCCGTGTCAGTCCATCGAAGTTGAATGGCACGCCGATTGCAATTGTGTTGCGTACCACAAGAGGTGCACCTGTGCAGCGCCGCTTTGGCACGTACATAGCGTACTGGGCGGTGGCTGGAACTTTGCCGCGAACGCCCCAGCATCAGGCGGTAAGCGCCAGCATCGTCTCAGTAGATTCAGCTCGATTCACGCACGAAATGGCACGCTGCGTCACTAGGAAACACGCTATTCCGCGAATCCCTTACTCGGCACAAACTGCGGAGTGGCGTTGTATCTGCGCCTGATTTCGTCCGTTCGATTGATTCGGGTCACGATCAGGTCACGTTGCGGCGATTCGCCTGAACGTGGTGCCCAAAGGTGAGCAACAAGCACTACAAACACGGACCGCGGGTGCATCGAGTTCAAACGACCCCGAAGCCTCGATTCAGCCCCGTAACCGTCGTCTATCGCGAACCCCCGATGCGTGACTACTCCGAAGGTCGTGAATCGGGGTGTATCGGACACGCCGCTACGCAGCCTCAGACGCCACTGGGGCTGCCCTGAAACGGGAGTCCTGAATGCGCGGAGTGCGGTGTCGACCTTGTGACTTGCCGCTGCAAAGCTGGTCGAACAGTTGCCCTCGGGACGGCGTGGCATTTAGGCTCGAGCGAGATGGGGCGCACGCGCCCCATCTCGCTCGAGCTTTGGTCTACTCGCCGCGCTTGAGCGGGCCGGGACCGCGTGGCGGCGGGGGAATAATTACGTGCTCCTTGACGATCCAGGACGTGCCGGACG
>DASQCG010000299.1:0-3823 GCA_035634825.1 Thermomicrobiales bacterium
CTACTTCGCGATGAACCTCGATGGACAGCGTGTCCCGGCGTTTTCGGATCAGCGCGTCCGGCAGGCGATGTATCAGGCCATCGACCGCCAATCGATCACCGACAATATCTTCCTTGGATATGGTGAGCCGGCAATCGGCACCCAGCCGCCGCTCTCGCCGGCTTATGACCCGGCTCAAATGCAGCCTGCGTACCAATTCGATCAGAACGCGGCGAGGAAACTGCTCGCCGATGCCGGCTGGGACGATTCAAACGGGAACGGCATCGTCGACAAGGATGGCAAGGAGCTAAAGCTGTCCATCGTCTATGTTGGCGGTGACGCGACGGTCGACTCCATGCTCTCATACCTCCAGGAAGCCTGGAAGGCGGTCGGGGTCGATGTTCAGCTCGAGAACCTGAGCGGAGATGTGCTGCAGCAGCGACTTTTTGATGGCGACTTTGACCTTTCGCTCCTGGCAATCAACCTCACGCCGGATGGTAGCCAGGGATTGATGTTCACGTGTGATGCGATCACAACCGGCTTCAACTTCGGGTCGTATTGCAACAAGGACTATGACGCGCTTGATGCGCAGCAGTTGCGCGAGTTCGATCCGGCAAAGCGAACACAAATGCAGGTCGAGCTTTCGCAGATCATCTGGCGCGATCTGCCTATCGGTCCGATCCGATTCGGCGTGGCGCGGACGGGGTACAGCGGGCACATCCACAACTTCTTCCCGAACGGGTACGGCTTCCTTTGGAGCCTGCCATTCGTCTGGGTCGATTCGGGATCGTGATCGCCATTTTCCGCCGTCGGAGTGCCTGCCGAGTGGTAGGATGAACACAGCACGCGACCACTCGTGCCGTTTCGGTGTGGTCGCAAAGGAGCTCCTGATTGTTCTCTGACGCCTTCGCGAGTGGGCTCTGGATTGTCCCCGTCCTCGCGGTCCTCATACTCGTTCACGAACTCGGTCATTTCCTCGCCGCCCGGGCCTGTGGGGTCAAGGTCGAAGAGTTCGGCATCGGTATTCCGCCCCGGCTTTTCGGCTGGACACGCAACGGCGTGATCTGGTCGATCAACGCGATCCCCTTCGGCGGTTTCGTGCGCGTCAAGGGCGAAGACGGCACGAACATGGAACCCGATTCCATGAATGCCAAGCCGCCGCTGCAGCGCGCATTCTTCCTGGCCGCCGGCGCGGGCATGAACATCCTCTTCGCGATCTTGCTCATGTTCATCGTGCTCGGCGTCAAGGGCGACCTGCACCAGAACGTCTACATCGCCGACGTTTCTGGCGGGTCACCGGCCGCGAAGGCCGGATGGCAGTCGGGCGACCGGGTCGCAAAGGTCAACGGTGAGTCAGTCGAGTCGACGACCGAGGTCGCGAATCTGACCAGCGAGTTTGGCGATCGCCAGATGGAAGTGACCATCGAACGGCGGGGCGAGCTCATCACCACGTATGTCACTCCTCGCAAGAATCCGCCGGCGGGTCAGGGTCGGGTTGGCATCCTGATGCAGCAGGAAAACGTCAGCATCGTCCAGGCCGATGCTGTCCAGCCCGGCTCCGCGGCCGAAATGGCCGGGATTCAGGCGGGCGACGAACTCGTTTCGGTAAACGGCCGGCCGATCGAGGACTTTTTCACGCTCGAGCATGAGCTGAGTCGGTTTAGTGGCTCGAGTGTCGATGTCGTCGTGCGGCGCGGTGACGCCCTTTACACGACGACCGTCGCGGTTCCGAATCTCGGCCAACGCCAGGATGTTTTCGCTGCCATCGGATTGCCGACGCTGCGCGCAATCCCGCAGTTCGAGAGCATTCCATTGACGGAGATCGTGCCACGCGGTTTCTCCGAGTCTTTCCACGCAACCAAGCTCATGATCCAGCAGGTGAAGACGCTCTTCACCGACCGGCAGGCGCTGAAGCAGGTGGCCGGTCCGGTCGGAATGGGCCAGATCACCAGCGAATTGATCCGTGAAAGCCCGCTTCCGGTGTGGTTCATCCTGGCGCAGCTGAGCATCATCCTCTCGCTCAACCTGGCCGTGTTGAACCTGTTGCCGCTGCCGGCGCTCGACGGCGGGCGCTTGTTCTTCGTGCTGATCGAATTGATCCGGGGTGGTCGCAAGATCGCTCCGCAGAAGGAAGGCGTCGTTCACTTTGTGGGCCTCGTCCTGCTGATCGGTCTGATGTTCTTTATCGCCTTCCGGGATGTCGGTCGCATCCTCGGCGGTCATTCGTTCTTGCCGTAGCGCACACGCGCGTTCGCGGAGATATCACTCACATGCTCGTCGCACCTCGTCGCAAGACTCGGGTCCTGGAAGTCGGAAACGTCAAAATCGGTGGTGAGAACCCGATCGTCGTCCAGTCGATGACCACCGCCGACACCCGGGATCCGAAGGCAACCCTGGAGCAGATCGCCAAGCTGGCGGCCGCGGGTTGCGAAGTCGTCCGCGTGGCCGTCCCGGACCGGGTCGCTGCCGCGGCGTTGCCGGACATCGTTCCCCATTCGCCGATCCCGGTGATCGCAGATATTCATTTCGAGCACACGCTCGCACTTTCCGCGATGAAGGCGGGGATCCATGGATTGCGGCTCAACCCGGGCAACATCCGCAAACCGGAAGCGGTGCGCGAAGTCGTCGCGATGGCCAAAGAGCGCGGCACCCCGATCCGGATCGGGGTCAATTACGGCTCCGTCCCGCCATTCACCGACGAGTTCGTCGACGAGATGAACGCGCAGAATGCGACTCAGGTCGAGATGCGGGCCGAGTGGATGGTCCGGACCGGCCTGACTCACATCCGGATCCTCGAGGACCACGACTTCGGCCTGATCAAGGTCAGCCTCAAGGCGTTCGAGGTCCCGGTCCTGTTCGAGGCCTATCGCCGCTTTGCCGCACTGCCGAACGATTACCCGCTGCACCTCGGAGTGACCGAGGCCGGAACGCCCAGAGCCGGTTCTGTCCGCTCGGCGGTCGGACTCGGCACGTTGCTGGCACTCGGGATCGGCGACACGATCCGTGTCTCGCTGACCACGGATCCGGTCGAGGAGGTCTTCGTCGGCTACGAGATCCTGAAGACGCTCGAGCTGCGGCAAAAGGGCGCGACGATGATCGCCTGCCCCACCTGCGGCCGAGCCGAGGTCGATCTCTTCTCGCTGGCTGACAAGGTGGACGAGTTCCTGAAGACGGTGGATGAGCCGATCCGGGTGGCCGTCATGGGCTGCGAGGTCAACGGTCCCGGTGAGGCGCGCGACGCCGATGTCGGGCTTGCCGCCGGTCGCAAAATGGGCGTCATCTTCCGCAAGGGCAAGATCCTCAAGCGCGTGACCGAGGCCGAAATGCTGGACGAGCTGAAGGCTGAGATCCTGCGGGCCGTCGAGGATAAACGCAACGGTGTCGAAGTCGAATCGCACCACAATCCCAACGTTTACAAGCCAACTCTGACATTGACCTCTGTTTAGGCCGTTTGAGCAATCGCGAATGGAGCATGCCTCGTGATGACCTTTACCGTGCCCGATTTCAAGCTGGATGACGCGACCGTCGACTGGCTGAAGCAATACGACAGCCCGACGGTTGCCAACGCCATCGAGACCTTCAAGGTCCGGGATCGCACCGAGGGGTACATCGGCGGGTATGTGCGAGCGCTCTACGACGCAGGCGTGATGGTCGGACAGGCGCTGACGGTCACGATTGGCCAGAAACCGGGCAAGATCGCAGCGCGGGACGGTTACTGGGCGATGTGGGACGCGCTGGAGCAGATGTCATCTCCGGCCGTGATCGTGATGCAGGATGTCAGCGGTGCACCGGAGAGGTACGCCTGTGCCGGCGAGGTGATGGCGACGCTCGCCAAGAGGCTCGG
>DASQCG010000300.1:0-1627 GCA_035634825.1 Thermomicrobiales bacterium
GGCACTCCGATCAAGGTCACGTCGAGTGGTCACGAGCGACTCGAGCTGCTGCACAAGGAGTCGATGCGAGTCAATCTGCGCCTGCAGGACGTCACCCTTGTAAAACCCGAGCCTGGCCCGCCCGCTCTGTAGGGTCAGATGGCAATCTGCCCGTGGGTGTCCGGGGGACCGGTTGGCATGCCGCGACCGATCATTGGTCCGGGCATCGGGAGGCATGCGTACGGGTGGCCCCGGGCTGCCCGTACAATGGCGCGATGAGACGAGTCGGTGTCCTTATCTGCTTGACATTCACGGGGCTTCTCGCGCCTCACGTGGTATCGGGCCAGGCGACACCGATTCCGAGGTCCGCGGATGAGGTTTGCGCGCCGATTGCGGGAGGGACTCCGGTTCCATCGCCGACGGCCGTGGCCGATGTCGATCTGGCGGCGCTCGATTTCGACTTGATCTTCCTCGAAGCCATGATCCCGCATATCCAGAATTCGATCGACATGGCGATCGTCGTCCACGAGCGCAGCGGGCGGGCCGAGATGACGGCCTTCACTGAGCAGGAGTTGCAGAACATGCAGGCTCAGGTCGGCGCGATGCGGCAGTGGCGCGCGGAGTGGTACCCCGATGCCCCGGCGCTCTCCCAATCACAATTGGTGCAGGCGATGAGCACGAAGCTTGCGGATAGCCCGGGAGTCGGCGGCGTCGCCGGGCTCGAGGAGATGGACGCGAGTCATCGCGATGCCGACTTGGCGGCAGTCTGCTCAAGCGGTGGAGATATCGACCTCGCCTACATTGACGCGGTCATCGCCCACAATGGCAGCAGCATCATCCTGGCGCGCGCGGCCGCCGACCGGTCGACGCACCGGGAAATCCGGGAGTTGGCCGACGGGATGATCGCGATGCAGCAGTATGAGATCGATCAACTGCTTGCCTGGCGGGGTGAGTGGTTCCCCGGCACCCCGATTCCGAACGACCATTCCGGCGGCTAACGATCGTTCAGCGGCTGGCCCGGAATGGGCATCCGCACGGTATAGAGCGAGGCGGTCGTGACGTCGGTCACGACCAGAGTCTTGCGGTCCGGGCCGCCGAACGCGCAGTTGGTCACGCCGGCGCCCGGGATCGGGATCTTGGCGATTCGCTCTCCGTCGGGAGCGAAGATGTCGACCCTGCCTCCGCCGTGATGCGCGCAGTAGAGATTACCTTCCGCATCGAACGCCATCCCGTCCGGTCCTGGCGGGTCGCCCGTCTGGCCCCACTCTTCCGCCGGTCCAACGGAGCCGTCGGCGCGGATCTCGTAGCGCAGGATGCGAGTCTCGTAGGTCTCGGCCAGGTAGACAGCTGACTCGTTCGCATTCAGCGCGACGCCGTTCGGGAAGGCAAGCCCGGTGTCGATCCGCTCCAGGCGACCGTCCGGGAAATAACGATAGAAGCCGCCGATCGGGTTCTCGGCGCTTGATCGCCACGGGTCCGAGAAGTAGATGACGCCGTTGCGATCGATCACGAGGTCGTTCGCCCCGTTCAGCGGCCTGCCCTCGTATTCGTTGACCACGATCTGAGCCTGGCCATCCGGCGTGATCCGCATCAACCCACGGATGTCGTCGCCCTCGTCGGCGACCCACAGGGACCCGTCGGGGTGGAA
>DASQCG010000301.1:0-2614 GCA_035634825.1 Thermomicrobiales bacterium
GACTGGCGGTTGCGACGCGTTCGGCGCGCTGAGGACGCCGCATCCGCTGGCTGATAGACTCGCCACCATGTTTGAGACAGCCGACCGATCCAATGCTCCCGACGCGGAATTGCCATCCCGCTGGGACCGCCTGCAGCGATATTTCGTGATTGGCGGCGCGCTTCTCGTCGTGCTGGTCAGCCTCTGGCAGAGCAACGCCGATTTGCGCGTGAGCCGGTATCACCCCGATGAATCACGTTGGATCAACCGGGCGCCGTATCTCAGTGAATTGCGTCATCCGTTGAGCTCGTTCTGGTCGGACGGCTATCTGATTCGCGGGCAGCCGCCGATGGGTTCGTATATCACCGGGCTGGGCCTGGCGATACAGGGATACGACCTGCACGAGAACGGACCGTGGAACTTCAGCTTCGGGAACGACGGCGACATCAACTGGAACGTGACCTACGGCAACATGCCGTCGGCCGATTACATCCTTGCCGCGCGCCACACCTCGATGGCGATCGGCGCGCTGACGTGTCTCTGCGTCTACCTGATCGTGACGCTGCTCTCGAACTGGATCGGCGGGGTGATCGCGGGCCTGTTTATGGGCGTGCATCCGCTCTCGGTCTACCTCTTTACCCTCGGGGTCTCCGACGCGGCCTTCACATTCCTCGTCGCGCTGTCGGTGCTCGCCGCAATCTGGTTAGCGCGACGGCCGACCTGGGGTCGGGCGATCCTGCTTGGGATCGTACTCGGCATCGGGACCTCATTGAAGCTGAGTCCGATCTTCGTCGCAATCGGCCTGGCGGCGATCGGCGTCGGCATCCTGGTCGGACCACGGCTGACCCGATTCCGGCCGGTTCGCTGGATCTGGTACCGGCTGGGAGCGGACGAATGGTCGGTTCGCCGACTGGGGTGGATGCTGATTGCCTTGCCGCTGATCGCGGGGACCTTCTTCGTCGCCTCGTATCCGTATCTGTGGACAGATCCGGTCGGTCGGACTAACGACCTGTTCGAGTTCCGGCGCGCGGAGATGGAAAACCAAAGCCGGATCTGGGGCGACGCCGCAATCACGGGCCGGTTCGAGGTGCTGGGCCGGACGTGGGACATGCTCGAGGTGCGGTACAGCGCGACGGGCAAGTTCCTGGTCAAGGCCGGGATTGTCGAGCCGAGGACGGGGAACCCGAGCGGTGAGGAGCCGGGCTATGACCTGCCATTCGCGCTCGCCGGTCTCGCGATCTTCGCGGCGACGGCGCTCTGGCGAGGGTTCCGCAGTCCGCAGTTCCTCGCCTTCCTGACGCTGATGGGCCAGTCAGGCATCATCCTGCTCGGACTCAATGTCGACTTCGACCGGTATTACCTTCCGCTGGTGCTGATGTTCGCGATCGGCCTGGGCGTCGGGGTCGGCGAGGTCAGCGGCTGGCTGCTGCGGGCGCGGGAGCGCACACCGCACGCGGCGCACGTCCCCCACCCCATCGAAGCCGACCCCATCCGAGCCGGCTAACCCCGCTGCTCCACCGTCATCGCCACCCGAAAGGTGGGGTCCGCATTGCTCTCCAGGATGAACGAGTCACCTGCGTCGGCGGCGACGTCGAACACAACCGAAAGATTCGCGGTGACACCAGGTGAAACGTGCAGGCCCCAATCGCTGCCGAAGATCGATTGATTCAATGCAATGTCCGGCACTGAAAATCGTCCTTGGCTGTCGACGAGCCGTAACTCGGTGAGTGGAGGGAGCTTGGGCACAGGATTGTTATGGGATGCCGTCAGGTTTACCTGCATGAGCTTGCCCGAAAGCCTGGCATCCTGCGGGCTCATTGCCGGGAAGATTCCCAGTACCGTGATCGTCCAGATATTTCCGTAGACGAGAGGCACGCCGGTCTGCGATGGCGGCACTTGTGTCGCGGTAGGCGAGGGCGTGGATGTCGGTGCGGGCGTACAAACGAGAGGCTGGGCAACTTGCGTCTGTAGCGAATTCAATTCCTCGAGTTCTGCCTCGCGGGTCGCGGTCGCATCCGGCGTGGCCGCCACTGCTGAGTTGCCAAGCGAGACCTGTCCCCGCGCGACAGCGCCGATAGCGACGCCAGTTGCGATCAGAGCGGAACGCTGCACGAACACCCGGCGACTGATCATCGTTCTAGTGCTGATCATTGGGTTTGATCCTGTTTGTATTCCCCGTATGACACGGCCTCGATTCTGCCTGTGACGCCCACCGCAGCAAATCACCCGAAAGTGCCTTTGGCGCAAAATGCAAAGACCCCGGCCTTCCGGCCGGGGTCTTTGCGGCATTGCGGGACGTGATTCCCACAATGCCCCACACAGAGGCTACTCTTAGGCGCCCGGGATGGTAAGGGCCGAGGAGACCTTGTCGAAGATCGGCGAAAGCTTGCCACCCAACGTGGTCAGCGCGATGATCGCGGCGATCGAGACGAGCACCAGGATGAGTGCATACTCGACCAGACCCTGGCCCTCTTCCTCACGCTCGAGCGTCGACAGCCAAGCAACAACATGAGACGAAACCAGACTCGTGACCTGAAGCATTGCAGTGTCCTCCCTGCATACCAACGAACGAGAAGTGCTGATAACCATGTCGCCCGTTCTCCGCCCCGCCGGATGTCCCGTTCCGTCGAATCAG
>DASQCG010000302.1:0-11036 GCA_035634825.1 Thermomicrobiales bacterium
CCCCTACATGCCGGTGGCGGCAAGGCGTGGCAACGTCACCCGTACCGTCGTGCCTTTGCCCGGCTCGCTGTCGATGGCGATTGTGCCGTGGTGGGCCTCGATGATGGTCCGCGCGATCGAGAGACCGAGGCCAACACCGCCCGTCCCCCGGCTGCGGGACTGCTCGCCCCGGTAGAACCGGTCGAAGACCCGCGCCAGCTCATCCGCGCTCATCCCACTGCCGGTATCGCTGACGGTAAGAGTGGCCAGTTTCTGGTTTCTGGTTTCCAGTTTCTCGTTGTGCGCTCCACCATTAGCCATCCGGCCTCCTGCTCCCTGCCCACTAGAAACTGGAAACGAGAAACTGGAAACCCGGATCGTTCCGCCCGCCGGCGTGTAGGCGATCGCGTTGCCGACGAGGATGCGCAGCACCTGGGCCAGGCGGTCTTCGTCGCCGCTGATCAGGATCTCGTCCGGGGCGTCGATCGCGAGGGTCTGGCCGGCCGCTTCCGCCAGCGCGCGCATCGGCTCGACCGCCTCATGCACGATCGCCGAAAGATCGAGCACCTCCGATTTCAGCGCCAACCGGCCGGCATCGGACCGCGCCAGGACCAGCAGCTCGTCGACCAGCCGGGCCATCCGATCCGTCTCGTCGAGGATCGCGGCCAGCTCGACATTCCGTTCCTCCGGCGTAGCGTCGGGCATCCGTTGCACCAGCTCCGTATTGGCCCGGACCACCGCCAACGGTGTGCGCAGCTCGTGCGAGGCGTCGGCGATGAACTCCTGCTGGCGGCGGAAGGCGCGGTCAATTGGCCGCATCGCCCGCTTGGCCAGGTAGAGACCGGTCGGGACCGCCCCCAGTGCGCCGATCGCCGCCCCGACCAGCGCCGCCAGCTCGATTGCCCGGATCGCCGAATGCAGATCCTTCTGGTTGCGCACGATCTGGACCGCGCCGACGACGCGATGATCGATCTCGATCGGCATCGTGTAGACGCGGACATCCGGCTCATCGTGCAGGCTGACGGTCTGATACCCATCGTTCCCGGCCAGCGCCTCGGCGACAGCTTGTTGTTCGGGCAACTCGGCCATCCGCATCCCGCGCGGGTTGGCGACCAGCGTGCCCTGGGCGTCGAAGCCGAACGGGATCAGGTCGCCGCTGTCGAGCAGCTCCTCCGCCTCCTTCTTGTCGTCCCCGTCGTGCCCATCCCCGTCACCGTCGACCGGCTTGTCCGCGACCGGCTGATCCGCGGCCGGAATCGGTTGGCCGGTGGCGAGGTTCGGACCCCAATCGAGCGCGGCGACATTCGCCTGGTCCTTGAGCGCCTGATCCGCCTGCTGGATCATCGTGTAGCGGGCCACCGCAACCATCCCGATCCCGACCACCGCGATCAGGAGCAGGAGGACGGCCGCATTGACCAGCGCCATCCGCCGGCCGATGTATCCGAAGACGCTCGTGTTGGCCCTAGCCAAGGACATAGCCGGCTCCCCTGACCGTCCGGATGACCGGATGGGCGGCGGTGTGACCCAGCTTGCGGCGCAGGTAGAAGACGTAGAGCTCGACTACGTTGCCCTGCGGCTCGGCGTCGATGCCCCAGACGCGCTCGAGGATCGTGTCCTTGCTCAGGACATGGCCCCGGTTGCGGGCCAGCAGCTCGAGCAGGGCGTACTCCCGCGCCGAGAGGTCGACCGGCTCGCCGCTCCGCTCTACCGTGCGGCCACGCAGGTCGATTGCGACCGGCCCGACCTCGACGAGATCCGGCGCCAGCGGGCGATCGGTCCGGCGGACCAGCGCGCGCAGCCGGGCGAGCAGCTCCTCGAAGGCGAAGGGCTTGCCGAGATAATCGTCGGCGCCGGCGTTCAGCCCCTCGACGCGGTCCGGCAGATCCCCGAGCGCGGTCAGCATCAGGACAGGGGTGGCGTTGCCCTCGGCGCGGAGCTCGCGGACGATGCTGGCGCCGTCGAGCTTGGGCAGCATCCGGTCGAGGATGATCGCGTCGTAGGCGTCGGTCAGGGCAGCGTGCAGACCCTCCTCACCATCGGAGACGACATCGACCGTGAACCGCTCCTGGGTCAGGACCCGGGCAATGATCCCGGCGAGTCGCTCTTCGTCTTCGATGATCAGAATCCGCATGCAGAAGGTCTCGACCGGTAACGCTGCCATACGCAGCATACGCCGATGCCGCGCGGGTTGGGCGCGGCATCGGTGTGCGTTGGGAAGGGGAACGAAGGGCTAGGCTCAGGCAAGGGCGATCCGGCCGCCGTTCTCAGCGCTGGCGGCGCGGAGGGCGCGGATGCAGATGATGAAGGCGACAGCCTCGACGGCGAGGGAGAGCAGCCCCATCGGCTCGGCGAACTGCGACCATGAGTTCTCGCGGAAGCTCGGCAGGCCGACCGTGCGGCTGAGCATGTAGGCCAGGAAGTTGCTGCCGGCCAGAACCGCGCCGAGCAGCCAGCCCGCGCGCTGATCCTTCCAGATACCGAATACGGACACCGCCGCGCCGACTGCGCAGAGCACGAACAGCGCGCCAATGTACTTCACCTCACCGTAATACTCCGGCGCCTCAATCAGGTGCAGCAGCCCAACCAGAGCTACCGACACCATGCCAGCCATCTTGAGGGTCGGATTCACGCCTCTCATTTCCATACGACCAAACTCCAAACACGAACGGACCAGGAGCGCGCTGTGGGAGCGGTGATCCTGGTCCGCCTTCAGCCTTCCGGCGACCTCTGCCACCGGACTGCCGGGCACTATGGCGGAGCGAGATTAGAGGCAGATTTGATGATGGAAACGACAACGCGTGGGGAGAACGGCGTACGGTGCTGCCCGGGCAGCACCGTTCCCTCAACCCTCCACTCTCAACCCTTAACCCGCCGCGCTATCGCGCTCCCCTCCGGTATGGCGTCGCCAGAGCGGCGGGCAATCTGGTGCGGCCGGCGAGGAGGACCATGGCGAGGATCACGCCGAGGTAGGGCAGCATCGCCAGGAACTCCGGGCGGACGTTGACACCGAGGATCTGCAACCCGTCGCCCATCGAGCGCAGCAGGCCGAAGACGATCGCCCCGACCGCGATCCGCCACGGGCTCCAGTTACCGACCATCGCCAGCGCCAGCGCGATGAAGCCCTGGCCGACGGTCATGTTGGTCGTGAAGATGCCGACATCGGCCACGCACAGGAATCCGCCCGCGAAGCCGGCCAGCGCCCCCCCGATCGCGATCGCCGCATACCGCACCCGCTCGACCGATACCCCGGCCGCATCGACCGCGACCGGCGCCTCGCCCGCGCCCCGCACCTGCAGCCCGAAGCGGGTCCGGAACAGCACCCAGGCCACGATCGGGACCAGCGCCCAGCTCACGTAGAAGAGCGGCTGCTGCTCGAAGAGGGCCGGGCCGATCACCGGGATCTCCTTCAGCCACGGCACGTGGATCTTGCTGGTATTGACATCGACCGCCACGTTGCGGCCGCCGAACTGGTCCCGGAAGAGGTAACCGGTCAGCCCGCTCCCGGCGATGGTGATCGCGAGGCCGATCAGGATCTGGTCGATCTTCAGCGTGATCGCCAGCCAACCGAAGAGCAGCGCCAGCACGAGGCCCGCGCCGACTGCCGCCAACATTCCGATCAGCAGGCTGTCGGTCTCGTAGGCCGCCCAGAAGCCGAAGAAGCAGCCA
The DNA here is from genome assembly GCA_035634825.1 of Thermomicrobiales bacterium. Taxonomy (GTDB): domain Bacteria; phylum Chloroflexota; class Chloroflexia; order Thermomicrobiales; family UBA6265; genus DASQCG01. The sequence goes on from DASQCG010000302.1 coordinate 3,646, forward strand.
CTCAGCATCATCCCTTCGATGCCGAGGTTGAGCAGGCCGGCCCGCTCGGCCACCGCCTCACCGATTCCGGCCACGACCAGCGGCACCGCCCGCAGCAGGCCGGTCGCGAGCAGGACGGCCGCGAAATCGACGACAGAGACGCCGTTGATCGTCATGCCGCGCTCCTCCGCCCCTCGAACCAGACCGCAAGCGCGAAGAAAAGCAGCATCAGACCCTCGAGTACGGGGACGAAGTCGCTCGGCACATCGGCTCGCCGGCTCATCGCGTCGCCGCCGATCACCAGCACCGAGAGGAAGGCGGCGAAGGGGATTACGGCGATCGAGCGCAGCCGGGCCAGGTAGGCCAGCGCGAATGCGACGAAGCCGTAGCCCGGCTGGTAGCTCGCCTTGAACAGGCCGAAGACGCCGAGCACGTCGATCGCCCCGGCTAGCCCGGCCGCGCCTCCAGAGACAAGGAACGCCCCGATAATCAGCCGGGTTACGGGCAAACCGGCATGTTTCGCGGCCCGCCGGTTGCGGCCGAGCACGTCAAGCATCGTCCCCGGCACGGTCTCCCGGAAGAGTAGCCAGACGACGATGATCGCGATCACCCCGACGATCAGGCCGATGTGGATGTCGGTGTAGGGCAGGTCCGGCAACCGGTCCTGGACCGGGATCTGCTTCGTCTGCGCGGTCACGATATCGGGCGCCTTGACCGGTCCCTTGACCAGCCAGCTGACGAGGTTGAAGGCGAGGTAGTTCATCATGATCGTGGTGATGATCTCGTTCAGGCCGAACCGCGCGGTCAGCACCGCCGGCCCAAGCGCCCAGAGCGAGCCCGCCAGGCCGCCGACCACCGCCCCGGTGATCAGCAGGAGCGCCCGCGGCAGATCCCCGACCAACTCCCCGGCAACCACCCCGCAGGCGATCGCCCCGATCACGACCTGCCCGTCGATGCCGATGTTCCAGATCCCGGCCCGCAGGCAGGTCAGCAGACCGGCAGTGATGATCAGGAGCGGCGCCATCTTCTTGAGCGACTCGCTCAGCCCGTCCCAATCCAGCAGGCCGCGCTCGACAATCAGTCGATAGGCGGTCCACGGGTTGTGCCCGGTCAGCAGCAGCAGGATCGCCCCGGCCAGGCAGGCACCGATCACGGCCAGGACCGAGCTGGTCGCGGCCGAGCGCTGGGTTTGCAGCGTGATCCGGCTGATCATGCGGCCGGCTCCTGCTCGGTCCCGGTCACCATCAGCCGCGCGATCCGGTCCGGGTCGAACTCGGCGCGGGTGAGGATGCCGGCGATCTCGCCCCGGTAGAGGACCGCGATCCGGTCGGAGTGGCGGAGCAATTCATCGAGGTCGGAGGAGATCAACATCACCGCCGCGCCCTCGCCGGCCGCCTCATGGATCCGGGCCAGCATCTGCTCGGCGGTCAGCAGGTCGAGCCCGGCGGTCGGCTGGTTGCAGACGAGCAGATCGGGCCGGAAGGCGAGCTCCCGGGCCAGCAGCGCGCGCTGGATATTGCCGCCAGAGAGCTCGAGGATCGGCTGATCGGGGTTGCCGGGCCGGATGTCGAAGCGGGTGATCAAGTTCTGCGCGAACTGGCGGATCTCGAACTTGTGCAGCCGGATCCCTTCGGCGAAGGGCGGCGAGGCGATCCGTTTCAGGACGAGGTTGATCGCCAGGCTCGTCCCCGGCACGCAGCCGACCGCGATCCGCTCGTCGGTGGTCACGCCGACGCCGGCATCGATCAGGACCCGGGCGCCGGCGTTGGTCAACGGCCGGCCGTTGATCTCGAGCAGGCCGTGGTCGATGTGCCGCTCGCCCGAGAGGATCTCGGCCAGCTCCTGCTGGCCGTTGCCCTCGACACCGGCGATGCCGAGCACCTCGCCGGCGCAGAGCTCGAGCGACAGATCACGCAGGGCAGGCGCACCGCGATTGTCCCGCGCCGAGACCTCCCGCAGCCGCGCCACGACCCGGGCCTCGTCGACTGGTGCGGCGTAGTGCGGCACCGATTCGGCGACCGGTTCCCGCCCGCCGAACATCATCGCGATCAGCCGGTTGGTCAGGCTCGGCCGGCGCTCGGTCGCGGCCCGCAAATTGATCTCGCCGCTGATCCGCCCGCGCCGCAGCACGGTCACCCGGTCGGCGATGGCGAGGGCTTCGTCGAGCTTGTGCGTGACCAGCACGATCGTCGTCCCGTGGTCCGCGATCGAACGAATCAGCTCGAGCAGGTGGGCGATCTCCGGCCCGGCCAGCACCGAGGTCGGCTCATCGAGGAGGAGAACCCGCGGCCGGCGGAGCAATGCCTTGGCGATCTCGACCAGTTGCCGCTGCCCGACCGGAATCTCCTCGACCCGCGCAGCGAAGGGCAGATCAATCCCGATCGTCGCGAGCCGCTTCGCCAACTCCCGCGATCCCATCCAGCCGGAGCGGGAGAGGCCGAGACGCAGGTTCTCGATCACCGTCATCGGCGGGACGAGGGTGAAATGCTGATAGACCGTCCCGATCCCCGCCCCAAGCGCATCAGCCGGGGTCTCGAAGCGGACCGGCGCGCCGTCGAGCGCGATCGTGCCGGCATCGGGCTGGACGAGGCCGGAGAGGATGCCGAGCAATGTCGATTTTCCGGCCCCGTTCTCGCCGAGCAGGGCATGGACCTCGCCGCGCTGGAGGGTCAGCGAGACCCCATGCAGCGCCTGCACCTCGCCGAACGATTTTGCGATGTCGGAGAGCGCAACGACGGTCATGTGGGGATGATAAGGCGGGTTGAGGGTGGAGAGTTAAGGGTTGAGGGAAAAGGAACGCTTGTAGCGTCGCATTGCCTTGCGACTCGGGTTTCTCCATGGCTAGTTCGGTGCTCGCGCCGCTGGACTGAAGCGCATTTGCCACGCCCATCGAGGCAATGATGTTGCGCCTGGGATCCGTTCCTGGATAGCGTGCGATTAACGGGTCGCGGACCACCGTGCCCGGCCAGCTCCTGAAGATTAAGCGCCGTCAGCCGGACTGGAGCAGATGGAGTCACAAGCCTTGGAGGCTTACCATGCAAACGTTAGCGGGAGACTTGATGCTACTCGCACTCGACGATGACAGGGGGACGGTCTCCTGGCAGCACTCGACGGCCCTCCGATACGGGCTTGGCGGGGCGCTCCTGATGGATTTGGCGCAGCAGGAGCGCGTCGAAAGTCTCGACGACAAGATCGTGCTCGTCGATCCGTCTCCAACGGGAGACGACGTGCTGGATGCCGCCCTGAACGCCATCGCCACCTCGAACAAACCCCGTGATGCCAGGTATTGGGTGGAATCTCTCGGCGGCCGGTCGGGACTGAAGGAACAACTTTCCCGTCAGTTGGTGGCACGCGGCATCTTGCGCGAACAGGAACGTGAATTCCTCCGAGTCTTTCACGACCATCGCTTCCCCACCGATGATTCTGGCCCGGAATCATCGCTTCGCGGCCTGCTCCGCGATGCGGCTCTTGGTGCCACCGAGCCGGATACACGCACCCTGCTGCTGTTGAGCCTGGTCAATGCCTGCAAGCTCGCGGACGACCTGTTCTCACGGGAAGAGCGCTCCCAGGCATTGTCACGGATCAAGGAACTGGTCGAGGGCGAGCAGTTCGGCAAGGCCGTCAGTAAAGCGATCGCCGCAGCCGCAGCAGCGACGGCGGCCGCAGCGTCTGCCGTGTTCACGGCGACCGTGGCCCCTGGTGCATCGCACTGACGGCTGAAGCCGGAATACGTCCCGGTTGAGAGAACGGAACTGACGACGTCGGGATCCCCCGCATGCTCCTACGTCGGATCGACCTGCTGCAACCGGCCTGTCTTGACGTCGAAGATGAAGCCGCTGATTTCGGTTTCGGGCTGGAGGAGGGGTGAGCTCTTCAGGATCGCCATGTCGTCGCGGACGCTTTGCTCGAGGTCGGTGAAGGGCAGGAAATCGATCTCACCGGCTGCACGACCGGCATCGGGGCCGAGGCTCTCAGTCAGGCGTTGCCGGATCGAGTCGTTGGTGATCCGGACCGAGCCACACTCGGTGTGGTGGATAACGACGATCTCGCGCGTGCCCAGCATCTCCTGGGAGACGGCGATCGAGCGGACCACGTCAATCGTCGGTCTGCCGCCGGAGTTGCGCAGGACATGCACATCGCCCTCCGCGAGTCCGAGGGCCCGGAGCGGATCGATCCGCGCGTCCATGCAGGTCAGCACCACGAGCTTGTGGCGCGGCGGCATCGGCAGATCGCCGTTCGTGAACTGCGAGGCATACCGCTCGTTGGCGGCCATCAACTCGGGCACGATCGACATTGGCGGCGTCACTCCGGCAAGTCAGGCGCAGGCCGGGACGACCCCGGCTGCGCCCGAGTGTACCGAACCGAAGTCTTACCCTGCGTTTTCCGGCGCACCAAAGACGCGGGATACGAGGTGTCGCATGGCCCTGCGACGCTGCACTCCCATTCTGGTCACTGACCACGGACCAGTGACCGCTCGCTTCAAGCCACACGGCGGATGCGGCCGGTTTCGACCTCGTAGACGAAGCCGCTCACCGGGACGTCCTTGCGCAGCAGAGGCGAGGCCTTGATCTCCGCCACATCGTCGCGGACGCTCTGCTCGACGTCCGGGAAGGGCAGGAAGTCGATCTCCCCGGCCGCTTTCGCGCAATCCGGGCCGTTGCTGGCGCCGAGCTTCTGGCGAATGTCGTCGTTCGAGAAGGTCAGCATCCCGCAGTCGGTGTGGTGGATGACGACGATCTCGCGCGTACCGAGCAGCTCCTGGGAGATAGCCAGCGAGCGGATCGCATCCTCGGCCCGGCCGCCGGCGTTGCGGATGACATGAGCATCCCCCTCCTCGAGGCCGAGCGCCCTGGCCGGATCGATGCGGGCGTCCATGCAGACGACGACCGCGACCTTCCGGCCCGGCGGCATCGGCAAGTCGCCCTTGCTGAACTCGGCGGCGTACTGCTCGTTGGCCGCGACGAACTCGCGGGCCACCGTTGATACCTGAACAGCCGACATGACAATCACCTCTCTCTACGGCATCCCGACGTGAACTCATTTCGCGCCGAGAAGCCATATTGTAGAGAAGATTGTCGATAAATCAACTATCTTGCTGGTTGTTGGTGGATGGTGGTTGGATTTTGGTTCCATCAACCAACAACCATCCACCAACAACCCTCAATCCCGTCCCTCGACTACTATCTCGCCATGATCCACCTGCGCTCGGTCCGGGTTCGCAACCCGGAGGCCCTGCCTGACGGCTACCCGTTCGACCTGCCGATCATCCGCGCCCTCAATGAGCTGGAGCTGACCGCGCCGGTCACGTTCCTGGTCGGCGAGAACGGTAGTGGCAAGTCGACCCTGCTCGAGGGGATCGCCGCTTCCGCCAACCTGCCCACGATCGGTTCGGTTGCGATCGAACGGGACGAGACCCTGACCGCCGCACAATCGCTCGGCCGCCACCTCGTGCTGAGTTGGGCAGCGCGCGGCCACCGCGGCTTCTACATGCGCTCCGAGGACTTCTTCGGCTTCGGCCTGAGCACTCAGCGCGCGATTGCCGAGCTCGGGGAGATCGCCGAGACGTTCGAGGAGGGCAGCTACGCCCACGCGACGGTCATGGCCCAGCGGCAGGCGCTGGAGAAAAAGTACGGCGAGCTCAACGCCCGCTCCCACGGCGAGGGCTTCTTCCAGGTCTTCGCCGAGCGGTTCACCCCCGGCGGTCTCTACCTGCTCGATGAGCCGGAGGTCGCGCTCTCTCCGCAGCGGCAGATCGCATTACTGGCGCTCATGATGGAGACGGTCGCGCAGGAGGCCCAGTTCGTGATCGCGACGCACGCGCCGATGTTGATGGCCTACCCCGGCGCGCAGATCCTGCACCTCTCGGAGGAGGGGATCCGGGAGCAGCAATGGGACGAGGTCGAGCACGTCCAGATGACCCGCGCCTTCCTCACCGACCCGGACCAGTTCCTGCGCCACTTGTGAATGTCGGAAAGCACCACGGCGTTCGCCTGGGGATTGATGGTCGTTGCCGCCCCATTTCGGCGATCGCTCGCCACCGCCCCGGAATGAATTCCGGGGCTGAGGAGCGGATGTCCCCCCGGGACAACGGCGTCATACCGAATTCAGTTGGCAACCACCATAAACCCGCGTCTCAGGATTGGGAATCGATGAAGACCGACAAGTAGATTCAGCCCCTTCAGTGGGCTTCCTGTGGTTCAGCCCGGGCATTTATCCCCGGGCGGCGCCGGAATACACCTTCCCACGCATCGCACCCGTCATCCGGCGAGGCGTGGTCGCATTGCTATGCGACGCTACAAGAACCCCTCTTCCCTAAACCCTTAGCTCTCCACCCTTAACCCGTGTCTCAGCACGTCACCGCGTGGCCCTTCATGTCCGTGTGGACCTCGTAGCTCTTGCCTTTGTACTCGACCATCACGCGGTAGCCGGGGGTGATGACCTGGGCGGCGAAGGAGCCTTCGACCGGGCAGCCGAGGAAGGTGTCAGGCCAGTTGACCGGCTCGACCGCGGTGATCGTGACTGTCTGAACCTCCTCGCCGGTCTCGTTCGCGATCAGGTCGACGATCGATTGCAGGACCGGCAGCGGCAGCGCGGCGGCCTCGTTCGGGGTGCCGCTATCCTCGACGACCTCGCCGGTGATGACCTCGTTGGAATCGATCAGCCAGCGATCGTCCTCACGCACGAAGCGCTGCTCGCGGATGGAAGGGCCGCGCTCGATCTCGGCAATCACGTGGGTGTCATCGATCCACCAGGCATCGCTGACGACCGGCGGGCCGTACTTGCCCGGTGGGGGCGAGGTCGACGGCGTTGCAGGCGGTGTGCCGGGCTGGATCGGCTGCTCTGCCGCATCGAGGACGCCGGTCTGGATCGCGGAGTCGGAGTAGAGCGCGGCCAGACGGTTGTAATCGCCCTTGGCGGCGCAGGCCTCGGCCATATCGATGACGCGCTGGAGCTCGGCGATGGTTTGCTCATCGGCGGGTTTGGTCGCGCGCGGGGTCGCCGCGGCCGGTGTGACGGCAACTGGCGTGGCCTTGACCTGGGCGATCTCCTCGTCGGTGCGCGGCTCGACGGTGCATCCGGCCTGCCCGGGCACCGGCGTCGATTGGGCGATGACGCCACGCAGGGCAATCAGGCCGAGCGCGAGTGCCATGATCATCAGCAATGTCCGGGGGAGCATGGTGTCCTCCTGCAGCAGGTTCGGCTAACGCGCACTACCCGGCGCGACCCCATCCCGGCGTCACCCTACCCCGATCCCGCATCCCCGGCAACCCGCGCCCGCGGATCTGCTTTCCGCTGACGGCGTTCGGTGGCAGTCCTGCTTTCCGAGCGCGCTCATCACAAACTCATCTTCCGCCCGGAAAGTGATTGTGAAGGAGAGTGACGATGCGGCCGAGCGAACCCCAGCAGATGTG
>DASQCG010000303.1:0-1820 GCA_035634825.1 Thermomicrobiales bacterium
GCCGTATCGATGCGCTTGTCTGATTACCGCAACGGCGTGAGCCAGAAGCACGGCGAGGTGACCCGGCAGATGTGGCGTGGCATCTGGCCCGAGCGTCCGATTGGTGATGTGCCGATCCGGCACATCACCAACGGCGTCCACCTGCAGACCTGGATCGCACCGCGGATCGCCCGGATGCTCGATGCGCACCTCGGACCCGAATGGCGGGATCACCAGGCCGATCCCGATATCTGGCGCGGAGTGCGTGGAATTCCCGACGATGTCTTCTGGCAGGCGCATTCCGGCCGGAAGCGACGATTGCTGGACATCCTTAGCGAGCGGCTTCGGCAGCGGTGGGTGAACGGCGGCGATTCCGGTCAAGTGCTCTCCGGCGGTCCATTCCTCGAGGAGAAGGTGCTGACCATCGGCTTCGCGCGCCGCTTCGCAACCTACAAGCGAGCGACGCTCTTGTTCCACGATCCGGATCGCCTGGCCGCTATCCTCAATAATCCGGATCGCCCGGTTCAGATCGTCTTCTCGGGCAAGGCGCATCCGGCCGATGACGGTGGCAAGCACCTGATCCGGGAGTTGATCTGGCGGTCACGGGATCCCAAGTTCGGCGGTCGGATTGCCTTCGCCGAGGACTACGACATGGGCGTGGCCTCGCTTCTTGTCTCGGGTGTCGATGTCTGGTTGAACAACCCGCAGTCGCCGATGGAGGCGAGTGGCACCAGCGGCATGAAAGCCTCGGCCAATGGAGTGCCCAACCTGAGCATCCTCGATGGCTGGTGGATCGAGGGCTGGCGGCCGGACAACAGCAATGGCTGGGGCATCGTCGGATCGACAGCAACTGGCTGGGAGCAGGACAACGAAGACGCGGTCGCGATCTACGATGCGCTCGAGAACGAGGTTGCGCCGCTCTACTACAGCCGGGACGAGCGTGGCTTGCCGCGCGACTGGGTCCGCGTTTGCAAGAACGCGATGATGACGATTGCGCCCGAATTCAGTGCGCGCCGGATGGTGCTCGACTACATCGAGTATCTCTATTCCCCGGCCGCTCAAGGATCACTGGTCACCGTCTGATCAGGGCGGCCAGGTCACTCCGTCGGGAGGCGCGTCGAGTTTGCGCATAACGAAGAGGTACATATGGCGCTTGTGCAGCCACGAGGAGTACTCGTGCGCTGAGATGACCATGTACCCCTCGATCGGCGCGCCGGCGATCACGTAGGTCGAGTCTGTTGCCTGCGCGTAGGACATGACCCACCATGGTCCATCGACGGAGCGCGGCTCGAGGTGATTCTGGTAGCTGAATTCCCAGAGGTGATACGCGTCCCAGGCATACCCGGCATCCAGACGCGTACTCGGCACGCCGGCCGCATTGAGCTGCCGCGCGATCTGCCAAACGTCGCTCTGGAACACCAGGACGTCGCGCGTGCCGGCGATCGAAAACAGGGCAACTGCCGCGATCGCCGGCCAGGCCAGGAGCGGCAGCAGCTCCCGGTCGTCGACCGCCCAGACCGCGATCAGCACGACGAACGGCAGCATCGGCAGCAGGTAGCGATCGAGCGAGATGATCCAGTTCCTGAACAGGAAGGATTGCGGCAACACACCGACCGCCTGCCAACCCAGGAGGCAGGCCAGCAATCCGATCCCTGAGCGTCCGAATCGATATGGCGTCGCGATTGAGCGCAGGAACATGACCAGCGCGCATATGGCTGCCACACCGCAGGCGATGGTCAGGAGCTCGAAGACAGAGGGCTGGAACAGCGGCGGCCGGCTGTGCTGCAAATCCCCGGAGCCGGGACCGCCGCGGCCGAAGAAATGCGGGATGTACGGCATTA
>DASQCG010000304.1:0-4693 GCA_035634825.1 Thermomicrobiales bacterium
CCAACTTCCGCCGCACTACTAGCAGCGGTAACCCTCACCCCCGGCCCCTCTCCCGTTCACGGGAGAGGGGAGGTTAGTACGCGGGGACGGTTGGGCCTTGCTTCCAGGGGTCGAGGCCGAGGCCGTTCGGGTTCCAGACGACTTCGCCGGCGCGGAAGGTCATCGCGCAGGAGAGCCGCTGGGTGCCGGAGATTGTCTCCCGGCCGCAGTCGACGAAGCCGAAGTCGCCCTCGGCCATCCCGAGCACGGCGATGTCGGCGTCCGAGCCGACGGAAAGTGTGCCGAGCTCCGGATGGCCGATCTCGCGGGCAGGGGCGATGGTCGACTTGGCGATCACGTCGCAGAGCGGCACGCCGATGTTCAGGATCTTGTTCATGCACTCGATCATGTCGATGACCGGGCCGTTGAGGTTGCCGGTGTGGAGATCGGTGCTGATCGAATCCGGAACGAAGCCCTGCTCGATGGCGGGGACGGCGTTGCGGAACCAGAAGCTGGCCGCGCCGTGGCCGACGTCGAAGATGATGCCCTTCTCGCGCGCCGTCCAGAGGTGGTCGTAGACCTCAAGGTCAGCGTTGATGATCGGGAACTGCTGGGCGAAGACATGGGTGTGGATATCGCCCGGGCGCATCTTCTCGAGCAGGGTCGGGTAGGGGCGCTCCGGGAGCCACGGGCAGAAATCGACCATGATCGGCAGACCGCAGAGATCGGCGGCCTCGAGGGCGCGGTCGACCGCGGTCCAGGGCAGGTGCTCGTCATCGAACGGGCGCATGGCCCAATAATGCGCGGTCTTGATCCCGACGACGACGTCCGAATACTCCTCGGCGACCGCGGCGGCCAGCTTCGGCCGCATCTCCCACTCGTCGTGCTCCCACGCGCCGCCGGGTCCTCCGGCGCCCATACCCTGGCCGACGATGTTGACGAAGGAGAGGATGCGGATCTTGGCTTTGTCGATGATCTCGAGCTTAAAGATCGGGAAATCGCGCCAGCCGGCCGTGCCCGCATCGACGATGGTGGTGACGCCGGAGTTGAAAGTATTGACGATCGGGTTGAGCGAGAGCTTCGAGCGGGAGTGGGTCTCGAAGCAGTGCACGTGCATGTCGATGATGCCCGGCGTGACGTACTTGCCGGAAACATCGACCCGCTTCGCATCGGACGGGGGCGTGATGCCCTGCCCGACCTGGGCGATCTTGCCGTCGCTGATCAGGAGATCGGCCGGACCGTTTATGTTGTTGGCCGGGTCGATGACATGTCCACCGTGCAGCAGCACATCCTGGCTGCGTCCATCGATCATTACGCTCAACCTCTCATACGTCTTCGTCCAACGGCCATCCTGCCCCGAGGTGCGGAGCGGCGCATTGCCTCATAAATCAGTGACACGCGCGAAACGCACACCTCACTCGGCAGGATACGCCGGGCGATCCATTTCCGCTCACAACAAATCGCGGAGCCGATCATTCGGCTCCGCGATTTGCTTGTCTGCCGTGGTGGGGCTACCACGGGTGGCCGGAGAAGGGGTGCGCCGGCTCGGTGTCATCAGGAGCATCGATGCCCGATCCGGCGGTCGGATCCGCGACGAGTGGCATCGCCTCGGTTGAGGCGCCTGAACCGTCTTCCGTTGCCGAGCTGCAATCGCTCGTCGTCTGAACAACCTGGGATCGCTGGTGGATGCCCACGTGGTCGGCAAAGGCCGCCGGAGCAACTGCGCCGGAGAGCAGCAGGGCGAAGGTGAGGGTGCGAAGCGCGGAGCCAAATCGGCATGGGGCGATGAGTTGGGTGAACATGGGAGCGACCTCCTCGGCGATTTCCGTCCCGGGATCCATTTCACCGGGACGCCATCACATTGAGGCGACAGAGCGTGCGATCCATCCGCGAGGTGGCGGATATGCCATGCGTATTTGTTGCGCCGGATCGGTCCATGACATGCGTAGGGCAATGCTCAGACGAGGCCCTCGCGGACAGCTTTGGCGGCAGCTTCAGTGCGCGTGGTGGCATCGAGTTTGGCGAGGATGTGGGTGACGTGGGTTTGGGCGGTGCGGGTGCTGATGAAGAGCTGATTTCCGATCTGAGTGTTCGACAGCCCCTCGGCGACGAGAGCCAGCACCTCCCGCTCCCGTTGGGTGAGCAATGACGACGTGTCCCGAACCACCGCCACCTGATCGACCGCGGACAGGATCGCCTGGATATCGTCATCAATAGCCTCCAGGCTCATTGACTGACCGGTGGTCCACGCCTCGGCAAAGGCGGCTTCACCCAGGAATTTGCGGCATCGCTCGGCGGCCCATTCGAAATCCGCCCGTTCGGGCAGGTCGCTGATCGATGAACGGCTATTCGACGTCACCGCCGCCAGAATTCGCGCCGCCGGTGCGGCCTGGCTGCTCGCCGCTCCAAGAACAGCGAGGGTCGCCAGGGTTCGACCCCAATTGAGAAACGGCCCGGCGACTGATTCTTGTGTCAGTTGCTCGCGCAAGACGGCTGCGGCGAGCAGAAGGCTCTCCTGCTTGATGTGGATCAAAGCCAGGTAATCCTGGCACCAGGCATAGGTCACCGGATCGTCCAGCGCCATTGTCTCCTGGAAGTACTCCCTCGCTCTTTCCAGATTCCCCCGGCCGTACGACACAACGCCGAGGTGGAACGTCAGCACGATCGGAGCCCAGGATTCCGTGGTTTGCTCATAAAGCGTGCGCGCGGCGACGATATGGGCCTCGGCCCGGTCATAATCGCCCCGGTCCTCAGCCCCGACGCCAATCATCATCTCGCCCAGAGCCTCGATCCACTTATCCTCGAGCCGGCGGGCTAGCACCATCCCTTCGTGGTATCGGTCGCGGGCTGTTTCACGGTCGCCGAGATGCTCAGCGAAATTTCCGGCGAGGATGAGCACTCTGGCACGAAGCCGCGTCTCTTCAGGAGAGAGCGCGAGGGCTCGCTCCTGCCAGTAATGGAACTCCGCCAGCAGATGCTTGAGATACCAAAATCCTCCGAGCACGTCGGCGAGTTGCATGAGCATTGCAGATTGGCCGGTTTCGTCAAGCCAGGCCAGGGCGGTTCTGATGTTCGGGAGTTCGGCCTCGATCCGAGCAAACTCCTCCGGCCGCGCGACCCGCCGAATAAACTCCTCCGTCCGCGCCGCGAGGTCCAGGCACCAGGCTGCGTGTCTGTGCCGGATCTCCTGTGCTTCGTCGCTCGCTTCCAACCGTTCGAGCCCATACTCGCGGATTGTTTCCAGCAGCGAGAAGCGCGCCTCCCAGGCTGACTCCGTTCGGACCCGAACAAGTCCCTTCTCGGCCAGGCGATTGATGATATCGAGGACATCGGTTGATGAACGTGCCGGCGGATCTGAGATTTGCGGTCTTTCGCGCATCAACCATTCCGCAGCCTCGAGTGTGAAGCCGCCGGCGAAAACAGACAGCGCGCGGAAGGTCAACTGTTCATCCGGGGTGAAGAGGTTGTAACTCCAGGCGATCGTGTCGCGCATCGTCTGCTGCCGTGCCGGAGCGTCGCGAGCGCCGCTGGTCAGTAACGGCAGGCGTCGTTCGAGTCGCTCCAGCAACATCCGCGGTGGCAACACGCCTACGCGCGCGGCCGCGAGTTCGATTGCCAGTGGCAACCCGTCCAGCCGGCGGCAAATCTCGGCGATCGCGGCTTCATCCTCCCCGGAGGCTGCGAAGTCCGGCGCAACAGCCCGGGCCCGATCGACGAAGAGCGCCACCGCCGCCGATTCGGTCGGATCGGAAACGTCATCGTCGTCGGGCAGGCTCAGTGGCGGCACCGGGAAGACATGCTCCGCCCCGATCCTCAGCCGTTCGCGGCTAGTCATCAGGACCGTAATTCGCGGGCAAGCGGTAAGGAGGTCGGTGACCCGCGGCGCGGCGTCAATGAGGTGTTCGAAGTTGTCCAAGACAAGCAGGTGCGAAGATTGGGCGCGACGCCCCAGCGCCTGGGCGATGATCCGCAGCACCAGATCGGGATCGCGGATCGGGGCCAGGTCGATGATTTTGATTCCGCGGGCGTAGTCGCCGGCCACCTGGTCGGCCACGCGAAGGGCAAGGCGGGTCTTGCCGACGCCGCCGGGTCCAGTCAGCGTGACGAGGCGGACCCCGTCCTGGCCGAGCAAGCCGACGACCGCGGCAATCTCCTCTTCGCGACCAATGAAGGAGGAGAGCGGCGCGCGCACGGACCCCCAGACCGGGGCGATGTGGTCCTGGTCAGGGTGACGCGATTCGTGGGTCGGTGGCATGGGGGTTGCCATCGTCCGTACCTGCCATCGATTTCGGTGTCTGTGCCCCCATCATGTCGGCTGCTACGACGGCTGTCAACCGCAGGGATCGCGCTAGCCTTCCACGCCAGTCTGCAATGAGCGCTGGAGGAGGGCGGTTGAATAGAACTCCTATAGCGGAAACCGGGTCGCCGCACGGGCTTGGCTCGCCACCCTTGTAGCGGGTTCAGTGGGAATGGCGGTCAGGCCACTGTGCTTATCAGGGTGGCAAGCGAGAGGGCAATCACGATGACGATGGCAATTTCCAGCGTACGCCGGCGCGTGTACCGAGCAACCGGCAAAATCGCCTCGCGTGTCATCCATTCCTGTGGGGCTCTACGGTTGCTCCGCTCGCGTTCGATCTCGAGAGTCATGTACTCAAGTGGGATGAGCTCGTACATTTGGTGACGCTCCTCGCTGGGCTGTCACCGAACAACCATT
>DASQCG010000305.1:0-3399 GCA_035634825.1 Thermomicrobiales bacterium
AAATAGATGCCGGATCACGTTCGGAGATCGGTAGTCAGGGAGCAGGTTGTTGCACGGCGGAAGGGGAGGGATTCGAACCCTCGAGACGGTGTTACCGTCTACGCGATTTCCAGTCGCGCGCACTAGGCCAGGCTATGCGACCCTTCCAAGAGAAGCGGCCGTTGGGGCAAACCCGAACGGCCGGCGGAGAGGGTGGGATTCGAACCCACGGTAGCTCATCACTACACCGCTTTTCGAGAGCGGCACCTTCAACCACTCGGACACCTCTCCGTCCGCGAGTGTATCAAACCGGAACCAGCCATGACCAGATATCGGAAGTCCGGTATGGCGGTGTCAGGTGGGTTTGATTGAGGGGTACGCCTGGCAGGATTCGAACCTGCGGCCTTTGGGTCCGCAACCCAACGCTCTATCCCCTGAGCTACAGGCGCATGCGACGTGCGCGACCGATATTCTACCACTGTTCCTGCCGCTTCTGACAGAGAAAGTCTGCCCCACACATGCCCGGCCCCACGCGCAAATTTGAGATCGACGTGACAGACCTTCGACGCCGCGGGCCATCGCTACCAGGCGGAGTTTCGCGGCAGGGTTGTTACCGCATCGAGTTCACGACCGGCGAGCGTTTTATCGGGCGGACCGACAACATCGTGCTACGAATCGGGTCCCACCGCCGAACCTGGGACGACATGCGCGCAATCACATTCTGGTCCGGAGCCGAGATGGATTCGGTCTCAATGGGCTCCGGAGAGATGCGTACGGCGCGACCCGGGCCGCCGCTGCGCAAAGTCGATGCCGAAGCGCCGGTCATGGACCCGGTGCTGGATCGAATGCAGTGGGGGGACGACCGTCTGATGGGACAGCCGGATACGCGCCCGACCGAACGCGCGGATCAGCGCGACCGGACGCGGCCACTGTTTGAACGCCTCAGCAGTCATCCGGACTTCACGCGCATTGTCTCGCTCGTCGCCCGCTATCTCGATCTGTTCGTTCCTGCTCCGGCGACAACCGAGGTCGGAAACTGGGTAATCACATCTCTGCCCTCAACGTTGAAGACGCGTTTCTGGCATAGGTTGATCTGCCTGTCGATCAATAACGTCGAAGCGCTGACGATCGGCGAGCAGTTCGACGGCGAATGCTGGACGACGCTCGGTTTCATGAGCGCCAATCCGGCCGACACGCATCCGGATGCCATCCTGACGTCGTCACTGAGGGACGGTGGAGTGTTCCTGGCTCCTGCCTGGTATGAGACTGTCGGACCGGTCTACCAGGTAGGTTTTGATGGTCTGGATGGCCTTGAAGCAGCCATGGAATGTGACGAAATGCTCGATCTGGTGGGCGCGCTTTCAATGCGCCTGATGAGACGCGGTCGTGGCTTGTACGGCCGGTTCCACGATTACAACCTCGCGGACTGCATCCTGGGGATGCCGCCCGCCAGCTCGAACCGGGATTCAGGGAATTGAGTGCGTGCTCGTTCATGAGCGCTGTGATTCGTAGAGACAGTGGCAGATGTCAGAGGGCGGGGAGGGAGGGATTCGAACCCTCGGAGGCGCTTTAGGGCACCTCAACCGCTTAGCAGGCGGCCCCATTCGACCACTCTGGCACCTCCCCGGATGCATTGGCCAGGTCGCCTGATATTGTACCGCATCCCGGTCACCGAATCCTCATCTTCAACCGGACTGCTGATGCGCGTTCAACGCTCGTGAGATGCGCATGAGCTACGCCCCGTCGAACGCCGACGGTAGGTATATCGTTCCGGCGGCGTCCGCAAGTGCGCCAGGAATCAGCTCCTGCGCCATGAAGACCTCGTCCGGGATCGGTGACGAATATCGAAGACCCCACGTCGATGCGGGACGAAAACCGAAACGCGGGTAGTAGGTCGGGTGGCCGACCAGGATCATCGATCTAAAGCCAGCTTCCCGGGTTCGATCGATGGCCGCGCGGCTCAGTGCGTCGCCGATGCCTTGATTCTGGTGGGTTGGCGCGACGGCCAGCGGAGCCAGAATCGTGGTCTCCAGTTGCTCGCCGGCATCAGACTGATAGGAGAGGGTGGTGATCATGATGTGCCCGACCACGACGCCGCTTTCGGTCGCAACCAGTGACAACCCGGAAAGAAATCCGGTCGATGCGCGCAGCTTCGCAACCACCTCGGCCTCGAGCTCGCGGCCGAATGCATCCGTGACCAACGCATCGATCACCGGAATATCGTCTGCACGTTCGGGACGAATCAGAAGTTCAGTTGTGGACTTGGTCATTGTTTTCTGTCGTACTTCCAGTTGCGGTGTTTGCCGTCCGCCATCCACTCGACAGCCTGAAACAGGCGTTTCTGTCGGGTGGCATCGGTTTTCGCTTCGGTGATCCACTCGACATATTCGCGCCGACGACTCGGCGAGAAGCCTTCAAATGTCAGCCGGGCCGATTCGTTTTGTTCGAGCGCGGCGATCAGGTCATCCGGAACTCCGGCCTCTGGCTTCGTCTCAACGTGGGAGCGCTGCGGCAACTTGACCCCGCGCTCGTTCAACTCCATGGCCTCGCGGATCCAACCAACAATCTTGTCGTCCGGCGGAAGGTCATCAACTGACGTGATTTTGCCGAACGTGCCCATCGCCGTGCTGAACTTCTCGCTGTAGAGCTCCTTGACTTCGGGGATCAGCTCGCCTTTCCAAAGATTGAAGACCGCATGTCGCTTCATCGACGCCATGATCGCGAGGATGCCCTTGTACTCGTACGCCGGCGCGCCCCACTTGATCGTCTCGGTCACGTCAGGGCATGCGGTGTGCACCAGTTCGCGCAGCTTGACCAGGATCGGCCGGGCAAACTCGGGCGCGTCAGCGATGTAGGCATCAACGCGGGCATCCGTGGCAACGACCATGGGTCCTCCGGCAGGCAAACGATGCGCAAACCACTGAACGGTCGTGCACTCGGGTCAGGGACAAAATCGGGGAATTGGTGGAGCGGCGGAGAGGGAGGGATTCGAACCCCCGGGGCTCATCACCCAACTGTTTTCAAGACAGCCGCCTTAAACCACTCGGCCACCTCTCCTGCGCTTCCAGTATATGAACCGGCCACATGCCTCGCAAACTTCTCTCGTATAGTTCCCGCACGCGAACTGTATTACGGATTGTGAGCGGGCGGCGCGAAATGCGGTGGTCCGAGCAAGGAGCGACTATGGGACGGCGGCGATCACCGTATTACGCGAAGTACGTTGAGTTAGGGGCGGAGCTGGTCGATCGGATGGGGTACGACGCGCCGTATCGCTTCTCGACGACTGAGGCCGAGCACATGGCGACCCGAACCGCCGCGGGCCTCTACGATGTCTATCACCAGGGCATGGTGGACATAAAAGGCAAGGACGCTGAGGCGCTTTTGCAAAAGACCTGCGTCAATGACCTGACTCGCATCGGC
>DASQCG010000306.1:0-3123 GCA_035634825.1 Thermomicrobiales bacterium
CGAGATTCAGGTCTCGTATGCAATCGGCAAGGCGCACCCGGTCTCGATCATGGTGGAGACCTTTGGAACCGGCGTCGTTTCCGACGAGACGATCGAGCAGCTGGTGCGGGAGACGTTCGATCTCCGGCCGGCGGCGATCATCCACGACCTCGATCTCCGCCGCCCGATCTATCGGCAGACTGCTGCGTACGGTCATTTCGGTCGCACCGATGTCGACCTTCCCTGGGAGCAGACGGACAAGGTCGAGGCGCTCCAGGCCGCGGCCGGTGTCTCATCCCTGGCGAGCACGCCCGCTTAGGCGGCTCCGCATTTCAAGTCCACAGAAATCACCGGGCGGCTTCCGAACGAGGCCGCCCGTATTCATCCTTTAAGCCGAAGTTTGCGGGTCGTGTACAGCGGCGAATATTCGACATCGACTCGCATGGTCACGATTTCGACCTCGCTGACCTCGAAGGTACCGAATTGCACATCCCGGAACGGCTGCAGCGCCTTGACGACCGGAAGTGAATCGAAGCTGCCGAGGTAGTGTGCAATCGTCATGTGGGGCAGGAAGGCGTACCGGGGAATCATCGGGACTGCTGCCACTTCCCGAAGTCGTCGATGAATGAGCTCGCTGCCTCCGTGATCGCGAACCTCGAGGAATGCCGCGTCCTCGAACGAATTGACCGCTCCGATCGATACCTCGAATGCGGCAATGTCGTCGAGCGCTGTCGAGAGCGCTGTGCTGAGCTCGTCGAATCGATCGATCGTGAGCTCATCTGACTTAGTTGCGGTGCGGCTGACGAACCCGATCTCCTGGATCATGATGTGCAGGAAATGATCGGGATGCAGGCGGATTTCGCTCGGCCGATCCAATGCCGATCGCACCCGATCGAGCTCTGGCTGGAGCTGATTGGCCGGGACCCGGATCAGGCAGCCGGCAAATCGACCGTCGTGTGCTCGCCAGGCTGCATCGTCATGCCGGCCATCGGCCAGCGTCGGATAGCGGGTGAAGGCCTGCCAGAGACGCCGATAGGCGCCGTCTCGCCGACGGGCGCCACGCCGGTCTCGCCATCGCTCGACCCAGTTCACAGGCACCACCATCTATTCAACGCGCAACAGCCTGACTGACATCCAACCTGCCGGTGACTCGACTTCGGCAATCTCGCCTGCTTGTTTGCCGAGCAGCGCTTGGGCCAAGGGACTCTCGATTGACAAGAGGCCATGCGACGGCGTTGCGGCTTCGGACCTCACCAGCACGTACTGTTCCTGATCTCCGTCGATATCCACTACCACGGTCGAACCCAACTGCACTGTGGTCGGCGATTCGTCACTTGGCGCTCGTGAATCAATTGTCTCGGACAGGGCCGATATGCGGGCCTCGTAAAAGTCGATTGCCCGGCGAATCGATTCGACGCTATCCCCATATGAGGCCTTCTCAGCGATGTCTGACCATCCGCGCATGATATCGTCGGCGTCGCTCAAGGCATGGTCGAATTCGGCCCGCTTTTGCTCAAGCATTCGGCGCATTTCAGCGATCAGGGATTCGTCGAGGTCGTTGGGGGCGGCTGCTTCGTCGTCTGCCATCCGCAATCCTTCCTGGTACGCGAATGAAACGGTTGGACAGCCGGGTGAACATATCAAATCGGACCGGTCCCGGCATAGCGAACGCAGCAATGGCTCTGTCGCGGATCCGTCAAAACGGAGGTGCGAGCACGCAGCAGGTTACCGTGAATCACCTGCGAGTCAGTGGGATTCCTGGCGCGCCATCTTATCGTTATTACTCGACACGGAGGATCTTGATTGGCGTCAGGCCACCGGGCGTCGCCACCTGGGCGGTCTGGCCAATTCGCTTGCCGATCAGAGCCTGGCCGATTGGCGACTCGTTCGAGATCATGCCAGCGGTCGGCTTGGCCTCGATGGCGCCGACGATCGTGTACGTCTCTTCGTCGCCATCGAAATCGACTGTGACGCGGGAACCGAGGCCGACAACTCCAGCCCGGGTTTGGGCATCATCGATCACGACCGAATTCCGCAGCATGGCCTCGAGCTCATCGATACGACGCTGGGTCATCATCTGGTCGTGGCGGGCCGCGTCGTAGGCCGCGTTTTCGCGCAGGTCGCCGTGGGAGCGTGCTTCAGCGACCGCCTCGGTAATCTGCGGCATCTTGACGTTCTTTAGTTCCTCAAGCTCGGCACGGAGTCGTTCCAGACCATCCTTGGTGACCGGAACACGATCCTTGTTCGCCATGCCTCCCGATCCTTTCGTTAGCGCTTGCCCGTTCGGGCGCATTCGGCGCGCCCAGGCAATATGACACATCCTATTCGCAGGTACTGACAGGTAGCGGAAGGGAGCGCTACTCGACTTCGACGATGACCTCGATCTCGACCGGGATCTGTGACGGCAACGCGACGAAGCCTACCGCAGAGCGGGCATGGCGGCCCTTATCCCCAAAGACCTCGACCATCAGATCGGAGCAACCGTTTATCACCTTCGGCTGATCCCCAAAGTCGGGCGTTGAGTTGACCATGCCGAGAAGCTTGACCACGCGCCTGACTCGATCAAGGTCGCCGAGGGCGTCCTTCATCGTGGCGATGATCTGCAAACCGACATTGCGGGCGACTTGATAACCGGCGTCGATGTCGAGCTCCTGGCCCAGCTTGCCGCTCGGCTGTTCGCTGCTGGGACCCGTCCCCGAGATGTAGAGATAGTTGCCGGACTGGACATAACGCACGTAATTGGCGGCCGGCGAGACTGGGTTGGGGAGGGTAATGCCGAGCTCTTCGAGTCGTTTCTCAATCTGCACGAAACTCTCCTACCTGGTTCCGAGCCAGTTGCTCAATCGATCGATCATCTTTTGCAGGATTTCATCGCTGGTCGCAAAGGACATCCGCACGAAGCCCTCGCTGGCATCGCCGAAGGCATTGCCCGGGACGACCGCGACGTCGGCTTCGGTCAGCGCCTTGTCCGCAAACTCCATCGAGTTCATGCCGGTTCCGCGAATATCGGGGAAGGCGTAGAAGGCGCCCTCGGCCGGCGTGTACACGATACCGGCGATCGTGTTCAGACCGTCGGTAACGAGCTTTCTGCGCCGATCCCACGCGCGCACCATCTCGCCAATCGACTCCTGCGGCCCATTGAGC
>DASQCG010000307.1:0-7648 GCA_035634825.1 Thermomicrobiales bacterium
TGTGACTGATCAGGTTTTCGCTGAAATCTGCTCAGCGCTGACCCCAGGCCAGACCGAGGCAAGTGTCGCCCGGAGAATTTCCGCCCGCTTAATCGAGAACGGTGACGGGCTTGCCTTCGACGTGATCGTGGCCAGCGGACCGAATGCCGCGCGGCCGCATCATCGCCCCGGCGATCGGGAAATCCAGGCGAGCGAGCCGATCATAATCGATATGGGCGCCCGCATCGACGGGTATTGCGGCGACCTGACGAGGACGTTCTGGCTCGGTGGTCCGGACCAGCAATTTCGCGACATGTATGCTGCGGTGCTTGAAGCTCAGCGGGCCACGAAGGCAGTCATGACCGCCGGCACTCCGGTCCGGGACGTGGCAGCCGCGGCCGACCGATCGCTGCAGCAATCCGGCTTCGGAGAGTACATTTTGCACAGCGTCGGCCACGGCGTCGGGTTGGAAATTCACGAATCGCCGGCCATCCGGTCGGACCTCGATATTATCCTGCCGCTGAATGCGGTGGTGACAGTTGAGCCCGGCCTTTACGTGCCCGGTTGGGGCGGAATCCGGGTTGAGGATGTCGTTGTCGTTGGCGAGTCTGATTGCAGAACGGTGACTACCGCTCCGAAGCTCGAATTCGATTAAGTCACCGCGACAAAGGAGCAAGGCGTTGTGATTGATACGGGAGATTTGCGCAAGGGCATGAACCTTGACTATGAGGGTCGGTTGGTCAAGGTTATCGATTTTGCCCACAACAAGCAGGGCCGCGGCTCGGCACAAGTCCGGCTGACGCTGCGCGATATTCGAACCGGGACCACGACTCAGCACTCGGTCCAGGCCGGAACGAAATTCCAGTCGGCCCGCCTCGAACGCCAGCACGTTCAGTACCTGTATGGCGATGGTGAGCATTTTCACTTCATGGACACCGAGACGTTCGAGCAGTTCGCGCTCAACGAGTCGGCTGTGTCAGAAGCGATCAAATATCTGAAAGAGAATGACGTTGTCGATCTCCTGACCTACGGCGGCGAACCGATCGATATCGAGTTGCCGATTTCGGTCACCCTGGAAGTGGCCGAGACCGATCCCGGCCTCAAGGGCGATACAGCCAGCGGCGGGACCAAGCCGGCGACCATGGAGACAGGCGTGGTCGTCAGCGTGCCGCTCTTTATCAACATTGGCGACCGTCTGCGGATCGACACTCGCACCGGCGACTACATCGAGCGGGCCAGCTAAAGGAGCACGGACTTGAGCGAGGGTGACCAGGAGCGCGACGAGCATACTTCGACCGATCTGACAGACTTGGCGGCGTTCGTGGAGCGCATGGTCCAGGTCGCGCAGCGGGCTGGGATGGCGACGCTCAGCATCAAGACTGAGGATCTCAAGCTTGAGTTGAGGTCCGGGTCAGTCGTCGAGGTTTCATCCAATTCCGCGCCAAAATCGGCCGTGGCACCGGTGGAGACCCCGATCCCGTTCACTCCCGACATCGAGATGGTCGGTTACGTGGTCACCGCGCCGATGGTTGGCACGTTCTACCGGTCCACTTCCCCCACCGATCCGCCGTTCGTTCAACCAGGCGACCGTGTGGAGGCCGGCCAGTTGATCGGCATCATCGAGGCGATGAAGATCATGAACGAGATCACGGCTGATCGCAGCGGTACGGTCCTCGAAGTGATCGCCGAGAATGCGACGGCAGTCGAATACGGCTCCCCGCTCATCCGTCTCGGACCATAACCACATGCAAGCGCAGGTCGTCACGGTCAGCCAGGTCTCGGATTACCTTCGCCTACTGACCGAGAGCGACGCGTTTCTCAGCAACTTGCTCGTGGAAGGCGAAGTCACGGAGGTGTACCTTTCCAAGGCGGGACATCTCTATTTCACGTTGAGCGATGGACAAGCGTCGCTTAAGGCAGTCGCTTTCCGGAATGCCGCGCTGAGGGTCCAGCATCTCGTCTCGCCTGGTGCTCATCTCACAGTTGGCGGTCGCGTAACGATCTACAGCAAGGACCAGACCTGCCAGATTTATGTCGAGTTTGTCGATCACGCCGGAGTCGGCGGCCAAGCACTGGCCATGGCGAGACTGCGCGCACAACTCCAGGCCGACGGCCTGTTCGAGCAAGAACGAAAGCGGCCCCTTCCCGTTTACCCGCGCACGATTGGTGTCGTAACGTCACCGACGGGTGCGGTGGTTCATGACATTCAGACGGTCCTTCGACGCCGATTCCCGTTCGCGCACCTGATCATCTCCCCTGCCCTCGTGCAAGGGCCGGGCGCGGTCGATAGCCTGTTGACCGCCCTCGATCTCCTGATCCATGACGGCCGGTCGGAGGTGATCATCATCGCCAGGGGCGGCGGCTCCGCCGAGGACCTGAGCGCATTCAACGATGAGCGGCTGGCACGCGCGGTCTACGCCGCTCCCAGACCGATCATCAGCGCAATTGGTCACGAGACAGACGTCTCGATCCTGGACGAAGTCGCCGACCTGCGGGCGCCGACCCCGACCGCTGCTGCCGAGTTGGCGACTCCGGACATCGCCGACTTTGCCCTGGACCTGATCGACGCGCGAGAGCGGATGTCTCGATCGCTCGCGCATGTCCTGAACCAGCAGCGTTCGGACCTTCAGCAGCTGACCCAGCGCCTCGATCGATCGAGCCCATCCCTGATTTTTGCCGAGAGACGCGCACGCCTGACGGAGCTCGAAGTGCGGCTGTCGTCGGCGGTCCGGCGCCACCTCCGGGACGCGCAGTCAGATTGCCGGTTGATCTCGGTCCAATTGCATGGCTCCGGCGTACGTGTGCTGGACCGGCAGCGGATTGACCTGGCCAGTGTGCAGAGCCACATGCGCGAATTACCACGCGTTCAGCTTGCCGAGCGGCGGGCGGGACTGGATCAGGCCCAGCGACGCGTCGAAACAAGTACCCGGGCAGTTTTGGCCAGTGCGTTCGCTGAGCTGGACGTGCAAAAGACGGCACTTCTGCAGTTGAACCCCGCTGCGGTCCTGAATCGCGGATTCGCGCTGTTGACCGGGCCCGAAGGCAACGTGGTCGGGAGCGTGACAGCGATTCAGCCAGGCGACTCCATCCGCGCGGTCGTGCGGGATGGCACAATATCGGGGAATGTGACCGGCGTATCTCGACCCCAGAGCCGATAGGAACCAGATGACGGACTCAGCTACAACCGCGCAATTATTGGACCGTTGCGATCAGCTTTCGTCGTCGGACGATTACGAAGCCGTCCGCAGCGGCCTCACGCAGGTCATCGCGCTCCTTGAGCAGCCAGGACTCGGTTTGAACGACTCCGTGCGGGCCTACGAGGTCGGTCGCAAGCTGGCAGAGCAATGCCAGAAGCTGCTCGATGCCGCCGAACTGCGCATTACCCAGCTCGACGGCGCAGGCAGCGATACGGGCACTGGGCCGCTGGCGAGCCGGGTTCGTTTGGAGTCCTGAGGTGTCGAAGCTGGGGGATATTCTGCCGCCCGGAAAACTGCCCGGCGAATTGCTTGGTCGGTTGCTTGAACGCCATGCCGTTCACGACGAGCGGGTGCTGATTGGACCCGGTACCGGTCGAGATGCGGCGGCGATACGGTTCGGCGACTCGGCCCTGGTCGTGAAGACTGATCCGATCACGTTCCCGACCGACCGCTCAGCACTGCATCTGGTCCACATCAACGCGAACGACATCGCCTGCCAGGGGGCGGTCCCAAAATGGTTGTTGGTCACCGCCCTGCTCCCGCACGGCTCGACGTCGGCAGAATCTGCCGCTGCCATGTTTGCGGAGGTCAATGCCGCCGCCGGGCAGGTCGGCGTATCGGTCGTTGGTGGGCACACAGAGATCACCATCGGGCTCGATCGGCCGATACTCGTCGGCACCATGCTGGGTGAGGTTGCGGTTAATCGCTTGATCGATCCTCGCGACGCGGTTCCCGGCGACCGCCTGCTGATGACCAAGACGGCGGGGATCGAAGGCACCGTTATCCTCGCCGATGAACTTCGGTCGCTGCTCCTGTCCCGGAATATCCCAAGCGAGACAATCGACGCGGCGGTCGCCATGATCGAGGATCCCGGGATCTCGGTCATCGCGGAGGCGCGTGCACTCTGTGCCGCCGACGCGGTCCATGCCCTGCACGACCCGACCGAAGGGGGTATCGCGACGGCGGTGCGCGAGCTTGCGCTGGCCTCGGGGTGCGGTGTCGTGATCAGCCGCGACGCCATTCCAGTGGCTCACGAGACGAGCGAGATCGCGGCCGCATTGAACGTCGATCCGCTCGGGATGCTGGCGTCGGGTAGTCTGTTGGCTGCCGTGCCGAAATCCGCATTGCAGGCGGCCGAGGAAGCGTTGGCGGAAGCGGGTATTCCCTTCGCGTGGATCGGAAAACTGACGCCACCAGAATCCGGTATGCGTATGCGGTCCGGTATGGCAGAAGCCGACCTGCCTGATTTCGCGGTCGATGAAATTGCGCGTGTGTTTGCGGGGTAGCTACGAATGGGATGGGTTTTGACCGGCAGCTCGAATGCCGATGTCGGCTTCGAGCGCGGCACACGTGTGCTTCGGGATGGTGGTTCGGCGATCGAGGCGGTGCTCGCCGCCATTCGCGAAGTGGAGGCGAATCCGGACGACCATAGCGTCGGATTTTCTGGATTGCCGAATCTTCTCGGCGACGTCGAGCTGGACGCGAGCATCATGGATGGGCGCGGCCTGCGGGCTGGCTCGGTCGGAGCGCTCAGGAACCACCAGGACGCAATCGACCTGGCCCGCTGCGTGATGGAGGAGCTGCCGCACGTCCTGATCGTGGGCGACGGTGCCGAGCGCTTCGCCGGCGAACAGCAACTGCCCAGGGTTGAGTTGCTCACGGACGAGGCACGGGCGATCTGGCTTCAGCGCGCGGATCCGTCGTTGCAGCGCTCGAAGTATTACGAGCGTATGTCGGAGCTGGTTCGGGAGACGACGAGCGATCCTCAATTCCCCGAGCCGCCCCATGGCACGGTCAACGTGATCGCCAGGGATCTGCACGGGAATATTGCCTGCGGTGTGAGCACGTCGGGCTGGGCGTGGAAGTACCCGGGGAGGCTGGGCGACTCTCCGATCATCGGCGCGGGTAATTACGCTGACAACCGGTACGGCGCCGCGGCGTGCACCGGGCGCGGCGAAATGGCGCAGCGGTGCCTGACCGCGCACAGCGTGGTCACCTTCATGAGGTTCGGCATGTCGCTCGTCGATGCCCTCCGACTCGCCGCTGAAGACTTGCGGTCGCTCGATGATCCGTATGCCAGCGAGATGAATATCGTGGCGATCGATGTCGATGGCACGCACAACGCCGTCTCGACAAGTGAAGGCAAGACGTACATTTTCCAGACCGACACCATGTCCGCGCCCGAATTCGGCGAGCGCATCCACGTACACCTCTGCTGATCAACTAACGACGAACGGGCCGGCGGAACAATCCCGCCGGCCCGTTTCACGTGACTGAAGTCAGAAGTCTCTAGACCCCCGCTATACGTCCTTGTTCAAGGTTGCCAGGAACTCGGCATTGCTGCCGGTCTTGGAAAGTCGTCCAAGGACCAGCTCCGTGCCTTCCGACCCACCGAGCATTGAGACCATGCGGCGCATCGTCCAGACCTGGCGGAGGGTTGCGTCGTCCATAAGCAGCTCCTCGCGGCGAGTGCCGGACCGCTGGATGTCCATGGCCGGGTAGATCCGGCGTTCGGCCAACTTGCGGTCGAGGTGCAGCTCCATGTTGCCGGTGCCCTTGAACTCCTCGTAAATGACGTCGTCCATGCGGCTGCCGGTATCGACGAGGCAGGTCGCGACGATCGTCAGTGAGCCACCGCCCTCGATATTGCGGGCGGCGCCGAAGAATCGCTTCGGCGGGTAGAGTGCGACGGGGTCGATACCACCGGAAAGAGTGCGTCCGCTCGGCGGCACGGCCAGGTTGTAGGCGCGGGCAAGGCGGGTGATCGAGTCCAGCAGGATCGTCACGTCGCGGCCCGCCTCGACCAGCCGCTTGGCACGCTCGAGCGCCATCTCGGCAACCTTCGTATGGTCTTCGACTGGCTCGTCGAACGTAGACGAGATGACCTCGCCCTCGACCGACCGTTTCATGTCGGTGACCTCTTCCGGCCGCTCACCGATCAAACAGACCATCAGGTGCATGTCGGGATCGTTCGATGTGATGCCATTGGCGATCGATTTGAGCAGAAGCGTCTTGCCGGCCTTCGGCGGAGAGACGATCAGACCACGCTGGCCCTTGCCGACCGGCGCGACGAGGTTCAGGAGCCGGGTTGAGAGGATGTTCGGCGTCGTCTCGAGATTGATCATCTCGAGCGGGAAGATCGGGGTCAGTGTGTCGAAATTCGGCCGGCGGCGGGCGACTTCGGGATCGACGCCATTGACGGCCTCGACGCGGAGCAGGCTGAAGAACTTCTCATTGTCCTTCGGAGGACGGACCTGACCGGAGATGCGATCTCCAGTGCGCAGGCCGAAGCGGCGAATCTGCGACTGCGAGACGTAGATATCGTCCGATCCGGGCAGTAGGCGCGAGCCCCGCAGGAATCCGTACCCCTCATCGACGATCTCGAGGACGCCGTCGCCGAAGATGTTGCCTTCCATCTCCGTGCGGGCTCGAAGAAGCCGGCTGATGAGATCCGTCCGCTTCATGCGACTGAATCCCTGGATCTCGAAGGTGCGGGCAAGTTCGATCAGCGCCTCTGGCTCCATCTGGTCGAGCTCGGTGACGGTGAAGTGGGGAACGTCGGGATTGGTCCCGTTCGAGGGGAACTCCTGCGGTTCCATCTCGTGCGATCGGATTTCGCGCGGACCGTAGTCGCTCCGCTCGCCCCTATCAGCGCGATTGCCGCGTTCCGGGCGATCGCCTCGGTCGTGGCGATCGCGGCGCCCACTCCGGTCGCGGTCACGGTCATTGCGGCCGCCATTGCGATTTCGGCGGCTGAATTCGCGCTCCCGTGGCTCGGTTCGCTCAGCAGAGGTATCGGTCACATCCGGAGCGTCGATGACGGCGGTCGCGGTCTGACCTTCGTCTGCCATTGCGGTGCCGTCCTGGCTCTCAGGCGTAGTTCGGCGCCGGCCCCGCGATGCGCGCGGCTTCGGTTCCTGGATCTCGCTCTGACCGTCTTCGGCCGGCGTTGGATTCAGGATTTCCTGGTCAGACAATTGCGTTCCTCCTCATCAGGTACGGTCGGTTTCTGGTTATAAGTTCAGGTAGGGACATCTTGAGTTCCAGTTTGGCGTGTTGATATGTGGGGACGTTGGTCAGCCCTGGAAGATTGAGTGCGATATTCGGCTGGCGGGCGTCAGAAGTAGTTCCTTGATTCACGGTTGCGCGTCGGTCTCGCTCATCTCAAGAGACACACGGAGTAGGGGCGCAACTAGGTCAAATCGGAATACGAATGCCTGTTTGGCAAGGGGTTGGGTCGCCGAGTGGCTAGTAACAAGGATACTACCGCGTATCGAAGAGTGTCAACAAGAATTCATGCGGCAATGCCCCGAATTACCATGATTTTGGTCCTAATCGAATGGCAGCCCGCTCAGCTGCCGGAGCTTGTCGAGCCGATGGGTCGCATCGATTCTCCGTATTGTCCCGGTTCGCGAGCGCATTACCAACGATGACGTGCGGGCGCCATTTTCGAAGAATTGCACGCCCCGGAC
>DASQCG010000308.1:0-2660 GCA_035634825.1 Thermomicrobiales bacterium
CGATCATCGTTGCCTGGCTCGCCCGTCTCAACCCGATCGCGATCATCGCGGTCAGCTTCCTGATGTCGGTCATTCTGGTCGGCAGCGATCAGCTCCAGACCGCGATCGGCCTGCCCGGCTCGGTCGGACCGATGCTCCAGGGCGCAATCCTCTTCTTCCTGCTCGCTGGCGAGTTCCTGACCAACTTCCGGGTCCACATCCAGCGCGTCGCGGTTGAGGCGGAGCTGGTCCATGGATAGTGTCTGGTCGATCAACTTCCTGGTCGCGGTCCTCGCGGCGGCAATCCCGGCCGGCACCGCGATCCTCTTCGCCTGCCTCGGCGAGCTGCTCAGCGAGCGCTCCGGCGTCCTCAACCTCGGCGTCGAGGGGATGATGCTGATGGGCGCGCTCGCCGGCGTCGCCTTCACGATCTGGAGCGGCAACGCCTGGGTCGGCATCCTCGGCGCGATCCTTGCCGGCGCGGCGATGGCCTCTCTCCACGCGGTCGTGACCGTCGGCCTCCGCGCCAACCAGGTCGTCAGCGGTCTGGCCTTGACCCTGCTCGGGACCGGCCTCTCCGCCTTCCTCGGTCGCAACCTGGTCGGCAAGCCGCTGCCGGACAAGTTCGGCGATATCTCGATCCCGATCCTCGGCGACATTCCGAAGATCGGCGAGATCCTCTTCCAGCAATCCGCCCTCGTCTATCTCTCGTTCGTGGTCGCGCCGATCATGTGGTGGTTCGTCTTCCGCACCCAGGCCGGGCTGCACCTGCGCTCGATCGGCGAGAACCCGGCCGCGGCCGACGCGATGGGCGTGCCGGTCAACTGGCTGCGCTTCCTCTACGTGATCATCGGCGGTGGGATCGCGGGGTTGGGCGGCGCGGTCATCTCGCTCAGCACCAACCCCGGCTGGACCGAAGGGATGACCGCCGGCCGCGGCTGGATCGCCGTCGCGCTGGTCATCTTCGCCGGCTGGAACCCGCTCTGGGCCGTCGGCGGCGCCTACCTCTTCGGCGGCGTCCAGGCCGGCCAATTCCAGCTCCAGACGGTCGGCGTCGGGATCTCGCCCTTCTTCCTGAATATGCTGCCGTACCTGTTCACGATCCTGGTGCTGGTCATCGCCTCGGGCGATCAAGCCCGCAAGCGGATCGGCGCACCGGCCGCGCTGGGCCGGCCCTTCATCCGGGAAGAACGCTGATGCCGCGCCCCTACAGGAACCAGATCCACCAGACGGTCGAGCCGATCATCGCCACCACCGTGAGGATGATCACGATCCGCGCCCACTTCGGCATGACCGTCACCTCCTCCATCGGCTCCTCAGCGGCAAGTCCCAGGTCGACATCGTCGTCATCGAGCAGATCATCGATAGGGTCCCCGTATATGTCGGTCCGATTGTTCTCTGGTATTGGAAGCATGCGAACACCCCCAGTCCGGACGAGGTACAGCATGCCATGAACGACTTCGACCGGAAATACGCCGACTCTACATCCCCGGTACCACGCTACGAGCGATCGGCCGAGCAACCCTTCGCGGACGCCCCGGTCCGGATCATCCCGCCCTCCGAGCGAGACCCCGCGATCGCCGGCAGCTCGCTCTCGGACGGCGGTAAGGCCCTCGTGACCGCCCTGATGCGGACCAGCCGGCCGCGGCTCTTCCCCGGCGGCGGGCTCGGCATCGAGTACGGCGCCCTGCTCAAGACCGTCGCCCGCCCGGACCTGCTCGCCCCGCACATCGCGGAGGTCGTCGCACACCTTCGCGCCGCCCGGATCGACCTCCTCTTCGTGCCCGGCATGTCCGGTTACCCGATCGGCGCGATGTACAGCCAGGCCAGCACCATCCCGGCCCTTCTGCTCAAGAAGCAGCCATACCCGCCGAGCGACGAGACCGAGTACGCCCCGGGCGCCTTCGTCATCCCCTCCTACACCGGCAGCGGCGACACCCTGATCTCGGCCGACACCGCCGCCGCAGCCGACATCCTGGCCGCCATCATCGACCGCCAGCTCGCCGCGCAGACCGACGCCGACACGATCTCGATCATCGTCCGCATTGCCGGCGCCGACGAGATCATCGACAAGGCCACCATGGCCACCGCCATCACCGAGACCGCGCCCACCTTCTGCCGCGCGGTCATCGAGGAACTGCTCGCCGCGCGAAAAGACCAGATTGGCAATCGTCGGGTCTCGATCGATGTCACGGTCGCAACCTGGGTTACGCCGCTGCTCAAGGGCTACAACCGCGCCGCCGAGATCCTGCAATCCCGCTGCGGCATCACGCCCTTTGCCGGCGTGACCATCACCAGCCTCCACGTCGACCCGCCCGCGATCGGTATCGAAGGCATCGGCGTCCTCGCCTGCGCGGAAGAGGGGAACGAGTGAACTACCAGCGCATGATCATGGAGGTCGAGAGCCCCGAGCAGATCGGCTACGACCGCGTCCGCGTCAACCTGGCCGAAAGCTCGATGCGCGACCGCTCCCTGCACGACATCGGCCTCGATCCAGCCACCCTCGGCGACCTCCTGCTTTGCTACGGCGACCACCGCGGCAGCGAAACCCTCAGATCGCAGATCGCCGCCGACGGCTGCGGCGCCCTGACCCCGGACGACGTCCTCGTCACGGTCGGTGCGGCCGGCGCCCTCTTCCTGACCGCGACCGCCCTGCTCGGTCCCGGCGATCGCCTCGTCGT
>DASQCG010000309.1:0-4996 GCA_035634825.1 Thermomicrobiales bacterium
GCTCGACCGCGTTGACGACCGGGAACTGGTCCGAGATCGAGGAATGGATCTGGGTGCCGAACACTCGCACCTTGAAGCAGGAGATCCCGCGAGAGACGACCCGGATAGCCTCCCAGTCCTCGTGCACGCCGGAGGGCTCGCCGAGCACGATC
Source organism: Thermomicrobiales bacterium (assembly GCA_035634825.1). Taxonomy (GTDB): domain Bacteria; phylum Chloroflexota; class Chloroflexia; order Thermomicrobiales; family UBA6265; genus DASQCG01. The sequence goes on from DASQCG010000309.1 coordinate 153, forward strand.
CCGTCGACATCGAGCGCAGCCTGCCGGACCAGATACTCGGCCCCGTAGACGCTGCCATATTCCTCGTCAGCGGTCAGGATCAGGGCCAGCGAGCCGCCAACCGTATCCTTGACCTGCGCGTAGGCAGCACCGGCCACGAGCATCGCCGCGACCGCGCCTTTCATATCGGTCGTGCCGAGGCCATACATGCGATCGCCGATCGTGGTCGCGGTGAATGGGTCGGTCATCCACTCGGCCGCCGCATCGCCGACCGGCTTGGTATCGAGGTGACCGCAAATGCCGAGGCGCGGACCCGGCCGGCCGGAATCGATCGTGATCAGCAAGTTCGGCCGATGCGGCTCGGCCGCGATCGTCGTCGCCTCTGGCAATCCCAGGCGCGGCAGCCAAGCCCGCACGACCTCCGCGGGTCTCGTTTCATCTCCGGGCAAATTCTCGCTTGGGGCTGCGACCAACTCCTCGGTCAGCGCGATGACGTCGTCCTGGTGTGCGCGCGCAAACTTCGCGGCCTTCGACCGCGCTGCCTCGATTGATTCGATCATGCCCCTATCCATTCGGCACGCGGCGGGCGTGCCGGTTGGCCACGAAGGTCGACGGTCCGACCCGCAGATTGCGCTCGATCCACTCGACGACGTCGCTGCGGTTCGGGGGATCGCCCTTCCACTTTCGTTCCGAGACTGTCGCCGCGAGGATATCGGCGACGACCATTAGCGCGTCGAAGGCGATGAGGAAGGTCCCGGCCCGGGCGACATCCGGCGAGAGTACGGCCAGCGAGACATCACTGACCTCGGCCAGCGGCGAATTGGGCACAGTCGTGATGCCGATCGTGGTCGCCCCAAACTTGCGCGCCAGCCGCAGGAGCTCGATCGTGTCGCGGGTGCGGCCTTGATGCGAAACACCGATCACGACATCACCCGGTTGCGAGGTAATCACGATGTTCGAGAACATGTCCGGCGCCGCTTCGAATGCCGCAACACCACCCCACATCAGCTTGACCGAGAGTCCGAGTGCCGGTACCTGGGCTGCGCCGTGACCGAGAATGACCACCCTGCGCGCATCGGCGATCAGCTGCGTGGCCCGTTCGATCGCGTCGTAATCGAGGGCGTGGAGCGTGGTCTGGAGCGCCTCGACTTGCCTGTTGACGATCGATTCGGCCAGCGATTTGATCCCACCATCGTGATGCTCGCCACTGTGCAGCGACTCGAAGTCCTTGGAATCGATCCGGCCGAGCGATTGCGCGATTCCTTGCACCAGCTCCCGGAATCCGCCGAAGCCGACTGCCCGGCAAAACCGGGTGACCGAAGGCAAGCTGACGTTGCTCATCTCGGCAACGTCGTAGATAGTCATACCGAGCACAGCCCAGGGATCCCGCATGATGGCTTCCGCCACCTGGCGCGACGCACCAGTCAGCGCAGGCAGCCGTTGTTCAATGATGGTTAGGCAATCGACAGATCGAAAACGGGCAGACTTGTCCATTCTGCACCCCGCCGGCATACCGGTTATATGGCAAGTAAGAAACTTTCGCGTATTCTACGACCGATTTTCAGGCCGTCAAGCGTCCTTATTCGGCAGCGAAGCAGGTGGCGTACCGGGAAGGGATCGTCGCATGGACCGAATCACCCGGTCTGGCGGGCATGTCAGTCGGCGCCGTGACGATCAACCGCAAGTCCGGCGTGGCGTGGAGCACGAGCTGGTTGTAGCTGCCCAGATAGACGATCTCGCTGATCGTGGCAGGGATCGAGCCGTCCAGCGATTCCGCCGGCTGACCCTGCAATATGACTCGCTCGGGCCGAATCGAGACAACGACCGACGCACCGACAGCCGGCTCGTCGCGCAGACGCGCCTCGACCAGGCCGCCGGTCGGTATCCGGACCATGCAGCGGTCGCCGTCGCGCGCCTCGAGCGTTCCGGGGATCAGGTTGGACTGGCCAATGAAATCGGCAACGAACCGGTCGACCGGTTGCTCGTAGATCTCGGCCGGTGTCCCGAGCTGGAGGACGCGGCCCTCGTTCATGACCGCAATCCGATCCGACATCGTCAGTGCCTCTTCCTGGTCGTGCGTCACATAGATGAAGGTCGCGCCGGTTTCCCGGTTGAGCTCCTTCAACTCGAGCTGCATGGCCTTGCGCAGTTTGAGGTCGAGCGCGCCGAGCGGCTCATCGAGCAGCAACGCCTTGGGCCGGTTGACCAGCGCCCGGGCTAATGCCACGCGCTGCTGCTGCCCGCCAGAGAGCTCGCTCGGCCGTCGCTTCTCGACATTCGCGAGTCGCACCATCGCCAGTGCGTCCCCAACCCTGCGGTCTCGTTCCGCCTTGCCGACTCCGGCCATCTCGAGGCCATAACCGACATTGCGGGCGACGGTCATATGCGGGAAAAGGGCGTACTGCTGGAAGACGGTGTTGATCGGCCGGCGGTATGGCGGCAGCGAGGCCACGTCCTCCTCGTCTATCAGGATCGAGCCGCCGGTCGGGTATTCGAACCCGCCGATCATCCGCAGCGTCGTCGTCTTGCCGCACCCTGACGGGCCGAGCAGCGTCAGAAACTCGCCCGGCTGGACGGTCAGATTAGTGTTGCGGACCGCGACAACACCCTCGAACTGCTTCTCGAGGTTGACCAGTTCGATGCGGGCGCCCTGCCCTTCGACATGCATGCTCATTCAGGAAGACCCGGCCCATTTCGAGACGCGATTTGCGAGTAGAACGGCAACGAACGAGACTGCGATGATCATAGTCGCCGCCGCATTGATCTCGGGGGAGAATCCTCGTCGCAGCCGCGCCCAGATGACGAGCGGAAGTGTCGCATCCCGGCCCTTCAGGAAGAGCGTGACCACGATCTCGTCAAAGGACAGCGTGAAGGCGAGAATCCCGCCTGAAAGGATCGCCGGCAGGATTAGCGGGAACGTCACTCGCCAAAATGTCCGCCACGGCGTCGCGCCGAGGTCGGCCGACGCTTCATCGAGCGATCTCGGGATCTGCGAAAGCCGCGCCACGACGTTGTTCAGGATCAGGGTGATGCAGAACGTGACGTGGCCGATGATGATCGTCCGATTCGAGAGTTGCAGCCCCATGATCGAAAAGAACGACAGCATCGCCACGCCCGTCACGATGCCGGGAAGTGTGATCGGCAAGACGACGCAAAAGCGCAAGAGAGATTTGCCGGGGAAATCGAATCGGTCCACGGCGATCGCGGTCAGCGTCCCGAGCACGATCGCAATCGATGCGGCGATCAGGCCAATCCGGAACGAGAGCAGGATTCCTTCGCGGATCTGCGAGTCGTTCCACATCTCACCGTACCAGCGCGTCGTGTAGGAACCGATCGGCCAGACATTGACCACCTCGCCGCTGAATGAGTAGAGGACGATGATCGCGAGCGGGATGTACAGAAAGATGAAGACGGTGATCGCGGCCACGGTCAGCGACACGCTGCCGAGAGAGAATCGGCGGGATCGAGCGGCCGGGATCGCGCTCATACCGCGGTTCGCTCCGTCGCACCCGCCTCGTTAGACGCCCACAGCAGGAGCGAAATCATGATCAGCACGGGGACGATCAACGCGGCGCCGAGCGGCCAGTTGTCGGCCACACCGAACTGATCGGCGACGATCTTGCCGATCATCTGATCGCCGGGTCCGCCGAGCAGCGTCGGCGCAATGTAATCGCCCATCGTCAGGCTGAACGTCGCCAGACCGCCGGCCAGGAGTCCCGGCTTGCAAAGCGGCAGGATCACGGTTCGGAATGTAGCGAACCACCCGGCCCCGAGGTCCGACGAGGCCTCGAGCAGGGAATCCGGGATCCGATCCAGCACTGTGAAGAGCGGCAGGATCATGAACGGCAGCCAGACGTGCGTCAGGGCAATGAAGATCGCCCATTTCGAGTAGAGAAAGAACGAGAGCGGCTCGTGCAGGATCCCCGTCCATTGCAGGAACGAGTTCAGAATCCCGTTCGTGCCGAGCAATGTCTTCCACGCAAAGATCCGGATCAAATATGAGCTCCAGAGCGGGAATATGACCAGGAACAACAGCAGATCGCGATTGCGGCGAACCCGCTTGGCCAGCCAGAAGGCAAGCGGAAAGGCCAGGGCGATATCTGCCAGGGTGACGCCGGCCGCCATTATCACCGTGCGCAGGAAGACGCGGGGATACAGATCGATCGTGAGGATCGTCCGGAAGTTCTTGAGCGTCAGGGTGTGATCGATCTCCGGGTATTTGACCGACCAGAACGCGTGGACCAGCAGGATGCCGATTGGAATCAGGTAGAAGAGCACCATCCAGCCAACCGGTACGGTCAGCAAACCGGCAAGCGCAACCCACCGGGACCTTGCCCGGCCAGACGCACGCGTCCGATACACCCGGCTCGCCATCAGGTTGTCACGACCCTCGGCAAAACGGCCGGCCCCGAACGAGCAGAGCCGGTCGTCGCCTGATCAGCAGAGGTTCTCAGCCTTGTGTGGCCTCGTTCCAGACCTGCACCCACTTGTCGTAGTTTTCGACGAACTTCCACATCTTGATCTTGGCGTACTCGTCCCCGACCTTCGTGAGCCGGAGCTGCTCCTGGACGTCCTGAGGCAGGGTGGCGGCCGCCTCCTTGTTCGTGATCGAGTAGCCCATCACCTCGGTCAGGCCAACCTGGCCTTCCGGCCCGATCATCCAGTCGGCCCACTTGAGCGCGAGGTCGTAGTTCTTGGCCGCCTTGGAGATGACCCAGGAATCGGACCAACCGGTAACGCCTTCGGCCGGGACCGTTTCCACAACCTTGCCGCCTTGCGCCTTCAGCTGGTTCGTGATCCAGGTCCAGCCGTCGGCAATCACCACTTCCTTGTTCAGGAAAAGTTGCTGGAGCTCAAGGCCGCTG
>DASQCG010000310.1:0-3383 GCA_035634825.1 Thermomicrobiales bacterium
ATGTCGTCCGCCGCTCGCCGGAGCCCCTCGAGCGCCATCTCCGTTTGGAACTTCTGCGTCTCAGTCACAACGTAGAACGCGATCCGGATGACGTGGACGGCGTTGCTCACCACATCAGCGGGGCGCTTGTGGCGCATCGACATTTTTCGGCGTCGGCCATGCCGCTACGCATAACACGCGATAAACTGCCGGAGATGCCGACGCAGCGAGGCCACACCGAGAAACGTGGCGCACGAGGAGACCGTGGGCCAGCGGGACCAACGGGACCACGAGGGCCAGCCGGTCCCGTGATGGCGCCGGCCGATATTCTCGCCGTGGTTGAAGATCAGTTCTACGACGTGCGCAAACGACTGGACGCGCAGCTGACGCGCACTGCCGAGATTCAGCAACAGTTGGAAGGTCAACGAAAGGAAATCGCAGAGCTCCGACGCACCGTGAATTTAGCCCACGGCCTGTTAAAAGAACTTCTCGCCAAAAGTCCGTAGCGCGTTCCGGCTACTGTAATTGACGGTCAGCGCGTCTCGACAGGTACCGACGAGCATCACGACGTACCCGAATCCCCGTCAGTTCGCTTGGAGCGGAAGCCGGAAAATGAATTCGCTGCCCTTCCCAGCGCCGGCACTGCGGGCTTCGACCGTCCCGCCGTGCAACTCGACGAGGGCTTTGACAACCGAGAGACCAATACCCAGACCGGCTTCACCACGAGGCTCGGACGTGCCGATCTGGACGAACCGATCGAAGATCCGGTCGACCATCCCTGGGGGAATCCCAACGCCATTGTCGCGAACGGCAACGACGGCCATTCCCAATTCAGTCCGCAATACGATGTCGATTCGACCATTGTTGGGCGTGAACTTCGCCGCGTTGTGCAGCAGGTTACCGGCCACTTGGACGAGTCGAGGCGCGTCGGCATCGACATCCACCGGCATGTCAGGTATCTGCACGGTCAGGGCGTGGCCACGCTGCTCGATCATGGCGTTCGTGACCTCAATCGCCTGTTGCACCACGTCACGAAGATCAATACGGCTGCTTTGAAGGTGAAGCTTTCCCGCAGTAACGCGGCCGACGTCCAACAAGTCCTCCACAAGTTTGGACAACTGCACCGCTTGGCGGTGGATGGTATCGCGCAGCTTTTGGAGTGCGGGATCCGCAGGACCCTTTGCCTTCAACAGTGCGACCGCCGTGAGAATCGGCGCCAGCGGACCACGCAGTTCGTGCGCAAGCACAGCCAGAAATTCGTCCTTCCGACGTTCACTGTCGCGCCGCTCCGCTTCCCCGCGCCGGCGTTCGGTGATGTCACGAAACACCAGCACGGCGCCGATGACGTGGCCATCGCGATTTCGGATTGGCGCCGCGCTGTCATCGATCGGGCATTCGGTGCCGTCCGCGGCAATCAACACCGCGTCCTCGGCCAGACCCACAACGACGCCGTCGGTCAGCGCGCGCGTGACCGGGCTGGCCACCGGGCGGCGGCTTGCTTCGCCGACAACCCGGAATATCTCGGCGCAATCGCGCCCGCGTGCCGTGGCAAGGGTCCACCCGGTCAGCCGCTCAGCGATCGGATTCATAAACGCGGTCAGACCCTGTGCGTCTGTGGCGATCACCGCGTCCCCGATGCTCTGAAGCGTCGTTTCGAACCACTCGCGCTGCTCCGCGAGAGCCGCCTCCGCTTTCCGCTCTTCAGTTACGTCGCGAAACACGAGCACTACGCCGATGATGCGTCCTGCCGCGTCGTGAATCGGCGCGGCGCTGTCCGCGATGGGGCACTCCGTTCCGTCGCGGTTCATCAGTACGGTGTGGTTCGCCAGTTCGGCGACGCGGCCGGAGCGAAGAACCAAATCCGTGGGGTTCGGGACCGGTAGACGTGTCGTCTCGTTGACGATGCGGAAGACGTCTGCGAGTGCCCGGCCCGTTGCCGCGTCAGCCGTCCACCCGGTCAGGGCCTCCGCGTGGCCATTGAGGTACGTCACGCGACCATCCGGATCCGAGGCGATGACACCGTCACCGATGCTACCCAGCGTGACGCGAAACCATTCCTGCTGCGCCGCGATTTCACGCGCGAGGCGCTTCTGCTCCGTGATGTCGCGGATGGACTTCGCCACGGCGACGATCGTGCCGTCCGCCTGGCGCACTGGAGAGACGGATACCGAGACGTCAACGCGATGGCCGTCCTTCGCCATCCGAACGGTCTCGAAGTGCTCGATGCGCTCGCCGCGGCGGATCCTGGCCAGGATCGCATCCTCTTCCGATTGCCGTTCGGGCGGTATCAGCACGCGTACAGATCGTCCAACCAGTTCTGACGCGCTGTAGCCAAACAGCCGTTCCGCTGCGGCGTTACATGACTGGACAATGCCGTCCAGATCCTTCGACAGAATGCCGTCCTCGGATGATTCGACGATCGCCGCCAGATGCGCCTGGACCGCACGGGCACGCTTCTGTTCGGTGATATCGCGGGCGATCTTCGCGGCGCCGATCACCCTCCCCGCCGCATCGCGCACCGGCGAAATCGAGAGAGACACGTCAATGAGACGATGGTCCTTGCTGACCCGCACGGTTTCGAAATGCCGGACCCGTTCGCCCTGACGAATCCGCGCGAGAATCTCGTCCTCTTCCGCCTGACGGTCCGCCGGGATCAGGACGCGGACTGGCCGCCCTATAAGCTCAGACGCGGTATAGCCGAAGATGCGTTCCGCCGCTGCGTTGCAGGACTGGATGATGCCGTTGAGATCCTTGGACAGGATCGCATCGTCGGATGACTCGACGATCGCCGCGAGGTATCGGGACGCGTTGACGGCCTGCGTCTCATCCATGGCGGTCACCCGGACACAGCAGAGTCATCGTCCCAGGGATTTTCCTACCAGAGACGGTGTTAGGCCACTCAATTCGAACTTCTGGCACCCCATCAGGATGTCTCGCGACCCGGACGGTCGGGCGCTGTGGCCGAATCGCCCGACGGTCGCCGGTATCTCCCATGCGGACACGACGACGTTGTCGCCGGGTCCGCGACGAGGAACTACAGTCCGCGAGATACCAAGGCGCAAACATCGGCAGATGCCGACGCACATCGCAACATATGGGGCCAAGTGAAGGCGGGAACTGTGTAGAAACTGTGTAAGGTCGCCTCGAAAGCACCCGCAAACATCGGCGTTTACGGGCTCACATCAAGAGGCATTCTGCGGCGGGAAGTCGTTGAATCGATTGCGTGAAGAGATGTTTCGGTATCACTCGATGCAGCTCGCCGGAATCGTTTTCCAAGCGTGCTCAATCGACCACTCTGACATCTCTCCGTTTAGAATCAACGATTTGCGAGCTGGAACAGTGTCACGCAAAACCCTGCCTCAAATCCCCGTGTCGCGCGATATGCGATTTAGATGGCCAGTCGC
>DASQCG010000311.1:0-8171 GCA_035634825.1 Thermomicrobiales bacterium
GAATGGCAGCCCGCTCAGCTGCCGGAGCTTGTCGAGCCGGTGGGTCGCATCGATCCTCCGTATTGTCCCAGTGCGCGAGCGCATCACCAACGAAGACGTGCGGGCGCCATTCTCGAAGAATTGCACGCCCCGGACCAGCTCGCCATCGGTGATGCCCGTCGCCGCAAAGAAGACGTTGTCCGACTTGACCAGGTCGTTCGTGCCGAGCACCTCGTCGAGGGAGATCTCCTGGTCCATCGCGATCTGGCGCTCGGCCTGATTGCGCGGGTAGCGGACGCACTGGATCTCTCCGCCGAGACACTTGATCGCACAGGCCGCGACAACCGCTTCTGGCGCTCCGCCAATGCCAAGCAGCACATCGACGCCGGTTCCTGGAGTCGCGGCCATGACCGCGCCCGCCACGTCACCATCAGGAATCATCTTGATCCGCGCGCCGGTTTCCCGAATCTCGCGGATAAGCTCATCGTGGCGGGGTCGATCGAGGACCACAACCGTCAGGTCGCCGATAGTCACGCCCTTGGCCGCCGCAACTCGGCGCAAGTTCTCCTGGACCGATGCCTTGATGTCGATGAAGCCCGCGGACTCCGCACCCACGGCAATCTTGTTCATATAACTGATGTCGGGCGAGGCCAACATGGTGTTCCGCTCGGCCACCGCAACGACGGCGATCGCGTTGGGCATGCCGAACGACAGGAGGCGAGTGCCATCGATCGGGTCGACGGCAATATCGACGTGCGGCGCGGCGCCGGTCCCGACTTCCTCGCCGATGTACAGCATTGGCGCCTCATCTTTTGCGCCTTCGCCAATGACGACGATGCCGTCCATATCGAGCGAGTTCAGCACATTGCGCATCGCGTCGACCGCCGCCTGATCGGCTGCGATCTTGTCGCCCCGGCCCATCCAGCGCGCAGCCATAATGGCGGCTGCCTCGGTGACGCGGGCGAGCTCCAGGGCGAGGTTGCGATCGACGGTGCTGGCGGTGCTCATTGCGCGTCTCCGTCACTCAGGAATCGTGCGACAGTCGGACCGATCTGCGAGATTGTGCCGTATTCACGCGTGGCGTCGGGCAGCGCATTCACGATCTGCGCCCCGTACCGCTTGGAGATCAATCTGCGATCCAGTATCACGCAAACGCCGCGGTCTGTCTGCGTGCGAATCAGCCGTCCGAAGCCCTGCCGCAACTTCAGAATCGTCTGCGGCATCGTGTACTCCGTCCACCCATTGTCGAACGTTTCGGATCGCGCGGCGTGGATCGGATCGGTCGGGACAGGAAACGGCAGCTTGGCGATCACGAGTGCGCTTAGCGCCGGGCCCGGAACGTCCACCCCTTCCCAAAACGCGCCGGCGCCGAATACGACGGTCCGGTCGAAGGATCGCAGCCGCTCGGCGAGCTGCTCAGCCGATCCATCCTCGTGTTGCGTGACCAGCTGCAAGCCCGCGTCGCGGAGCCGGTCGCCGAGGGAAGCCCGGGCCTGGTTCATCGCCTGGATCGATGTAAAGAGGACGAGCGTGCGTCCTCCTGCCGCAATCGCCGTACTGTAGATCGCCTCGTGCGCCGTCAGATCGAACCCGGGCTGATTCGGCTCCGGCAGGTCGGTCGGGATCAGGATCATGGCATTCGATCGATAGTCGAATGGCGACGAGAGTGTGATCTCCTCGGCGTCGTCCAACCCGAGCCGGCTGCGGATGAAGCGCGAATCGCCGCCGGTTGTCATTGTGGCGCTGGTTAGCACCAGTGAGTCGAGTCGTGAATAGAGATGGCGGCGCAGGTATTCGCCCAGCTGCAGCGGAGCCGAGTGCAGCACAGTGTCGCGGCGCTCGCCCTGCCGCATCTCAAGCCAGTAGACCTGATCGGCGCCCGGATTGTGGATTGCATCGTTCATGTCCATGCCGATCCGGGTCAACTCGTATCGATGAACGCCAAGCCGATTCTCGATATCCTCCACTCGCACGCCGAGTTGATCGAGGTCGATGTCCTGGCGGGCGGCAGAGGCAGCCAGGTCCGGGAACAGCGTTTGCAGGATCGCGATATTCGAGACCGTCGTTGCCAGTCCGATGTTCAGCGCATCCCAACGCCGCTCAACCGATTCCCAGACCGAGCCGTGCCGAACCGCCGGCGTGACCCGAATCCGGGTCGAGTAATCCCGAGACCGCTCACCGGTGTTTTCAACGACATTCGCAAGCTCGGCGAAGAACGCGGTCGATTCCCTCCGGACAGTTTCGATCGCGGTTTCGACCGCCTCGAGCGCCTTCAATACCCGCTCTACTTGATCGTGGGACGGTGTCAGCAGTTGCCGGTTGTTAACCAACGCGCCAATCTCGACCAGCAAGCCCGGCTGACCCCTTCGGTTGTCGCCGGCCAGCGTATTGAGCGTCTGATTGATCAGCCGGCTCGAGATCGAAACCTGAAAACTGGTTGTCGCCTGATCCTCGAGGTGGTGCGCCTCGTCGATGATCAGGTGCTTCGCCTCGGGCAGCGCCTCTCCTTCCTGAACGACGTCGGTCAGGAGAAGCGCGTGGTTCGTGATCACAACGTGGGCCGCGTCGGCTGCACGGCGTGCCCTGTACAGGAAACACTGGTTGCGCTGCTGAAACTGACACCGGCTGGCGTCGCACGCCTCGCCATCCGCCGACACGCGGTTGAACAGAAGCGACTGGCCGCGCTCGAGGGGTAAATCTGCCTGCTCGCCGGAATCGGTCAGGTTGAGCCAGATGTTGGCCCGCGCCCGGAACGTCGCCTCTTCATCGGTGGCCGGGACCGGCTTCTGCTGCATCTCGGCGAACCAGCGGCGGAGGCAGAGGTAATTGCTCCGGCCCTTCAGCACCTGGACCCTTGGTTCGCATCCGGGATTCGCCTCCTGGACGGCCGCGACCGCCAGTGGCGCGTCCTTGTTCGCCAGCTGATCCTGCAGGACCCGGGTGTTCGTAGCGACGACGACCTGTTCGCCGGTCATGACGGCGTTGGTCAGGGCTGGCACGAGATACGCGAGGGACTTGCCGGTGCCGGTACCCGCTTCGGCGATCAACTCGCCACCGTCGCGGAGTTCGCCCGCCACGGCTACCGCCATTTCGCGCTGCTGACGCCGCGGCTCCCAGGCGTCGAACCGTTTGGAGATCGGCCCTCCAATGTCGAACGAGGCAGCGATTTGATCCGGCTCCACCCGGTCGGCATTCTTAATCCGCTTGAGGCGTTCGGGCTTCTCCCGATTGGTGAGGAACGCCAATTCGGGTGGCCGCGCCGTTGCCGCGCCATGCATCGCCTGGCTATGCGCGAGGGCAGCGCGGATCATGCGCTGCTCGCCATTGCGCCGGAGACCGAGATAGGCATCGGACCGAAGCAATACTCCGGGATCCAGCGCTCCCAGTCGCGCGATGACCTCCCCCAGACGGGCTGCGACGTCCTCGACTCGAGGCGAGATCAGCTGCGGCTGGATATCGATGATCCCCGACCAGACATCGAGGGCGACAAATGCCGAACGGTCGATCCCGTCTTCTGAGCCGGCATACCTGGCCAGCCAGGTTGCGCTCGAAACCGCAGCGAACTCGAGCCCGAGACCGCATTGCACGTCAATGAATTCGAAGGTGTCCGGGGCAGATCCGGCCCTGTCGTCGACCGGGATTGGACCGTCGAAAAGGAGCACGCGCAGGGTATTGCCGGCCGGATCGTCGCCGGTTCCGACCGCGGCCCAGATCCCGGCGGGGAAAAGCAGGTCGTCTGAGAGCGCGATCATGTTATGGCGAGAGCCGCCCCTGGGCGAGATCGCTCGACACCGCCAGCGAGAGCAGCACGAGCTGGGCCAGGCCGGTCTTGACCGGTGCGAGGTCGATGTACTCATCCAGCCGGTGCGCATTCCCGCCGGTGGTCAGGCCGATGCAGACTGCCGGCAGCCCCATCGCGATCGCCGCGTTAGCATCGGTCGATGATGCGTCAGCGGCCGGCGAATACGACAGCGAGCGCAGGATTTCAGCCGCGGCAACGACGATCCGGCTCGTGACCGCAACCTGACCCGCCGGACGTTTGCCGAGCACCTCGATTTCAACCTGTATCCGCTCGTCGCGCGGAGACAGTGCGGCGTAGACCCGATCGACGACCCGCTTGAGCGCAGTTGGGTCTGTCGAACGGAGATCGATGTCGAACGTCACGCTGGGCGCGATTGAGTTGATTGAGATGCCGCCCCTGATCATGCCGACATTAAGCGTCGTTTTCGGAGATTGGGTCAGGGGAATGCGGTCGAGTTGATCGATCAGCCGCGCCGCCGCATGAATGGCGCTCGGGTTGCCAAAATCACCCCAGCTATGCCCACCTGGGCCGGTGACGGTCACCCGGAGGCGCACGCTACCCACCGCGATATGGGTGATCCGGCCGAGGTTTTGCCCTTCGACGGCGATGACCGCCCCGACGTCGGTGTGATCGGTCAGGACTTGCGTAATGCCGCGCAAGTTGCCGAGACCCTCCTCGCCGACGTTGCCGGTCAGCAGGATGTCGGTTGCCGGGGTCTTGCCCAGCGCGTCGAGCATCTGGGGCAGCAGGATGACGGACGCGACGCCGAGCGAGTTGTCCCCGAGTCCCGGTCCATAGGCGCGATTATCATCCTGGTGAATCTTGAGGACAGTCTCGCGCGAAAAAACGGTGTCCGTGTGCGCGGCGATGAGCAACGCCCTCTCGGACGAGTTGCCTCGCGCCCGGCCGACGACGTCGTGTATCGAGTCGACAATGACATCGCTCGCGCCGTGGGTCTGCAACAGGTTGGCTACAAGTACCGCGCGATCCCGCTCGTCGTTCGTCGGTGCGGCGACCATAGCGATGACACGGGCCGTTTCGATGACCTTGTCGGCGAACTGGGCCCCGACCTCGCGTGCGCGCTCAACCAGCGCCGCATCTTGCCAGATCGGCGAATCAGTTTGGGACAGTGACATGCAGAATCCGTTTCGGATGGCGCGGCATCTGTGCGGTGAGGCCGGGGCAAAGCGGAGAATCGACCCCGGAAGTATAGCCGAGCCGCACATCGGGATTTGGGCATGGTTCCTTGACGATTCCCGGGCAGGTGGATACGTTACCGAGTGCGTAATGCGCGATTCAGCGTCCGATGTTCGAGGAGTCAGCACCATGGGGTATCACCGGTTCGATGCGGTCATTGTCGGCGCCGGCGGTGCGGGACTCATGGCGGCGATCCAGATGGCGGGCAAGGCCAACGTCGCTGTCGTCAGCAAGCTGTACCCTACACGCTCTCACACGGGCGCCGCTCAGGGCGGAATCAGCGCAGCTCTGGGCAACACTGAAGAAGACCACTGGGAATGGCACATGTTCGACACCGTGAAAGGTGGCGATTACCTGGTGGATCAGGACGCCGCCGAAGTGCTGGCCCGGGAAGCGATCGATGCCGTTCTCGAGCTCGAGCACATGGGTCTCCCGTTCAATCGCACCCCTGACGGCAAGATCGATCAGCGCCGGTTCGGCGGACACACCAAGAATTTCGGCGAGAGCGCGGTCCGCCGTGCCTGCTATGCCGCCGACCGCACCGGCCACATGATCATCCAGACGCTCTACCAGCAGGGCATCAAGCACGACGTCCACTTCTTCGACGAGCACTACATGACCGACCTCCTCTTTGCTGAGGACGGCCGTTGTTGCGGGATCGTCACCCGGAATCTCAGCACTGGTGAGATCAACACCCTGCACAGCAAATGCGTGCTGATTGCGACCGGTGGATTCGGTCGCATCTTCAAGATTACGTCGAATGCGCACGCCGGAACCGGCGACGGCGTCGCCATCGCCTACCGGCGCGGCGTACCGCTGATGGACATGGAGTTCTACCAGTTCCACCCGACCGGGCTGTACAAGCTCGGCATCCTGCTCTCGGAAGCGGCGCGCGGCGAGGGCGGCATCCTGCGCAACAACGAAGGCGAGGCCTTTGCGGCCAGATATGCGCCGACGCTTGGCGACCTCGCGCCCCGGGACATGGTCTCGCGATTCATTTATCAGGAAGTCAAGGAGGGCCGCGGAATCGACGGCAAGGATTATGTCTTGCTCGACCTGACGCACCTTCCGGAATCGGTCATCGACGAGAAGCTGCCGGATGTTACCGATTTCGCGCGGACGTACCTCGGCGTCGAGCCGAAAAAGGAAGGCGTCCCCATCCAGCCCACGGCGCACTATGCCATGGGCGGGCTGCCGACCAACATTGAGGGCCAGGTGCTCCAGAACGAGCTGGGCGCGTTGATTCCGGGGCTCTACTCTGCTGGCGAATCCGCCTGCGTCTCAGTGCACGGCGCCAATCGGCTTGGCACCAACTCGCTGGTCGATCTTGTCGTCTTCGGGCGCCGGGCCGGGCGGCACATGCTCGAGTACCTCAAGACAGCCGAGCTGGCTCCCCTGCCGGCAGAGCCTGAGCTGGCTACCAATGCCGAAATCTCGGGCATCCTCGGTCGCGCCAAGGGTGAATCGATCGCCGAGGTCCGTGAGCAGATGCAGGTGATGATGATGGACAAGGTCTCGGTCGTCCGGGATCGGGAGGGCCTGACCGAGGCCCAGCAGGGGTTGGCTCAATTGCGCGATGCCTACAACCACGCCGCCATCCAGGACAAGGGTTCGATCTTCAACACGGACCTGATGGAAGCGCTCGAGCTGGGCTACATGCTCGACTGCGCCGACACGATCGTCGGCGGCGCGTTGCTTCGCGAGGAGAGCCGGGGCGCGCATTATCGCTCTGACTTCGAAGCGCGCGACGACAAGAACTGGCTCGCCCACACGGTTGTGCGCAAGACGTCAGGTGGTCTTGCGTATGCGAAGAAGCCGGTTTCGATCACCAGGTTTGAGCCGAAAGAGCGGAAGTACTAGGACGCGCGCGCCGAGGAGGGCATCGTGCAGCAGGTCACCCTACGCATCAAGCGATACAACCCGGAAGCCGACCTCAAGCCGCATTTCGAGGAGTACCAGCTCGAGGTCGAGCCGACCGATCGCGTGCTCGATGCCCTGAACAAGATCAAATGGTTCACGGATGGAACCCTGACCTACCGCCGCTCTTGCGCGCACGGCATTTGCGGCTCAGACGCGATGCGGATCAATGGCCGCAATCGACTCGCCTGCAAGGTCCTCATGGGCGAGCTGGGCCAGAAGATCACGCTTGAGCCGCTGATCGGATTTCACGTGGTCAAGGACCTGGTGGTCGACATGGACCGCTTCTTCGACGCGTACAAGTCGGTCAAGCCGTACCTGATCGCGGATGAGGCGCCGGTCGGCCGCGAGCGTTACCAGAGCCCGGTCGATCGCGACCGCTTCGAGGACACCACGAAGTGCATCCTCTGCGCAGCGTGCACGACTGCCTGCCCGGTGAGCTGGACCAGCGAGGAGTTCGTCGGTCCTGCGGCGATCGTCAATGCCCACCGGTTTATATTTGACAGCCGCGATGAGGGTGCGGCCGAGCGGCTCGCGATTCTGAACAAGGGCGGCGGCGTTTGGCGGTGCCGGACAGTGTTCAACTGCACCGAGGCCTGCCCGCGCGGTATCAAGATCACGAAGGCAATCGAGGAAGTGAAACGCGCGCTTATCTTGAACCGGGTGTAGGTCCGATCCGCAACACTGTTATGATTTTGCCCACGATCAAGTGAGTTAGCGGAGCAATCGTCTTGGACAACCCAATTTCGTGGGATTACCTCTCGACTGTGCCTGGACCGAACGAAGTGTTCGGTCCGCTTGCGATTCTGTACCTGGTCTTTTTCGTCGTCGGCTTCGTCGTCTCGCTGGCGGTCTACAACAACCAGGGCAAGAAGCTGTTCCCGAACCCGGTCATGTTCCGCCTGGTGCGGCGCTGGGCCGGCTGGACCTCGGTGATCTTCGGCGCCGGCATCTTCTTCTTCCTGATCCGCGCGCTCCAGATCAACCCGTTCACGTTCGCGATGCGATTCTGGATGTGGGTAACGGTGCTGGCCCTGGGTGTCGTTTTCGTGCTTCTGATGGTCGACATCAAGCGCCGGTACAAGACCGAGCTGGCGGAATGGCAGAGCCGGAAGCAGCGGGACCAGTACATTCGACCATTGTCGACAGTCGCCGGTCGCAAGCAGGCTCATGCGGCGTTGGCCACCAATCCGCGTCCGGTTCGCAAGCGCCGGCGATAGCGACGCTCTTTTCGATCCAAAAGAACAAGGCCGGGCAATTTTGCCCGGCCTTGTTG
>DASQCG010000312.1:0-8928 GCA_035634825.1 Thermomicrobiales bacterium
ACGAGGTGCCGAAGTAGTACATCTGGCCGCCGTCGCCGCTGGTCTTGTTGGTGCAGTCGACTGACTGCGGGCCGACCATGAACTTGAAGGAATGCGACGCGTTGTTGTGGCTGTAATTGCCACTGTAGACGTTGTTCTTGCCGTAGACGCGGCCATCGACTGTGTCGCCGCCGGCCCGGAAGCCCGCGCCGGAGCCGCCGAAGGCCTCGTTGCCGATGAACTGGTTCTTGTCTCCGCGCGCGCCGAAGACCGCGCCATCCGGGTCCTTGCTGTTCGAACCGACGTTGTACCGGACGATGTTGCCTTCCGCGTCTTCCTTGATATCGACCGCCTCGGAGCCGTTGGTCTGGATCGTGTTGTACTCAACCACGACACCGGTCGTGTAATCCGGCACGCCGCCGATCTTGTAGCGCTGCTCCGGAGCTGTACCGATGTAGACACCCTCGCCGTTCTTGTGGCCAGCCGCCACGTTGAACCCCTCGAGACCACAGGTGGTCACGGTGTTGCGGCTGAAGGTGATGTTCTTCGACTGGTTCTTGATCCGCACGCACTCGCCGAGGGCATCGTGGAAGTTGTTGCCCGTGATGACGGTGTTCGTCGCGCCATCGAGCCAGAGCAGGTTATCGGCGCCGGTGAACTCGAGGTTGCGGATGATGTACCACGCGTTGTTGATCTGCACGCCGCGGGAGCCCGAGGGGCCGGCGATCACCGCGTGCTCGTTCGGGGCCGACTGAATGGTGATCGGGGCCGAAGAGGTGCCGTTCGTCTTGCTGTTGGCGGTGCTCGACTGGCTGTACTTGCCGGACTTCAGGTTGATCGTCGTGCCCGGCTTGGCGACATCGAGTGCCTTCTGCAGGGTTTTGAACGGAGCGCTCGACGAACCTGAGGCCGAATCGGAGCCCGAGGTCGAGACGAAGATGTTGGGTCCGGTCGACTGGGTCGGCGCTGGGGTCGCTGTCTTGGTCGGCGCAGCCGTCGCCGTCTTGGTCGGGGTCGCCACGGGAGTCGTCTCGCTGCCCGAGACCGGGGCCTGGGTGGGCTCCTTGGTCGGCTCAGCCGGGGCGCTGCCGGAGTCGACGACGAAGGTCACCGACCCGTCGTAATCGCCGATGGAGACGCCGATGTCCTGATTTCCGGCATCGAGGTTCGGCACGTCGATCTGGGCCTGGAACGCGCCGTCGGCATCGGTCGTGAAATCGACCTCGACGTCTCCGTTCTCATCCCACCAGGCGGAGCCGCTCTTCTTGGCCGGGAATCCCTTGCCAGATACCGTGGCCTTGCTGCCCGGGAGCCCATGCCCCGGATCGACCTTCAACTCAGGTGACGCTGCCCGCGCGGGCAATATGTTGCCCACGAGGGGCGAAAGGACCAGCACAACCGCCATCACAGCCAGGGCAGTGCGCAGTGCCGAAAATACGGATCTCATCCAGAACTTGCCTTCCAATTGTCAGGGCGCAGACCTTCCACCGCGATGGTGCGCGGCGGAGCGAGCCGTGACACTAGGCTGGGGATAGGAAAATCGCCGGGCGAATCGGACCAGACCTCATCAGGACAATTGGCACATTGGCATGCATCGGCCGGTTTCCGGGCCGCGCGATCCCACTCCAGCGCGTGCGCGTTGAAGAGGCGCGCTGGCAATCGGCCATTGCGCAATCGTGGCTATTGGTCAGGTGGTGGATTCTTGCCGGGTAAGCACTCGTCGAAGTCCAGCCAGCATTCGAGAGCGCTGTGTCGCGTGCATTGTGCCGGTTGTTCGTTGTTGGAGGCTTCGCTCGTACGCGGGGTGTGCGGCGAAACCATCCGGTCAGCTCAATGCATTGGTGAAACGGCTATGTGGAGTGTTCGCCAGCCACAGCAACGTCCCCCTTTCCAAATCAAAGGTCGCTCGGGATAACTGGATGTGCGGCTTACGGGACCAACCGGGAGCCACCCGGCCACAACACATCCATGAGCGACCGACAGACTGTACGAACTCTCTGACCGTGCGTCAAGGTCATCCACACGTACATCTGGCCTGGCAAATCACTGGTGTTCAGCGCGCCTCGCCGGCGGCCCGAAAAATCTCCCGGATTCGCGGTATTTTGCGGGCCCAGCCTCCGGTTCAGGTACGATCCGGCCAATTAGTCATTACGGAAGGAGTGCACAATGAGTGATTCCAGACAACGGGTAGCGTCTGGCTCGCCCTTCGAGAAGACGATCGGGTTTAGCCGGGCCGTGCGCGCCGGCAACCGGGTGGTGGTCGCCGGGACGGCGCCGATCTGGCCGGACGGATCGTGCGACCCCGATCCCGAGGTACAGGCGCGGCGCTGCCTGGAGATCATCACGACTGCCCTGGCCGAGGCAGGCGCCGGGCCCGAGGACGTAATCCGTACCCGTCAATACCTGACGGATGCGAGTTATGCCGATGCGGTCGGGCGAGCCCACGGCGCGGTATTCGGGGAGATTCGCCCGGCCAGCACCATGATCGTGGTCGCGGCGCTGCTGGATTCGCGCTGGAAGGTCGAGATCGAGGCAGAGGCGATCATCGACGAGTAGCGCCACAGTGTCAGCCTGTGAAACGCGGAACAAACGAACGTGCCCGGACTCCAGCCAGTCCGGGCACGTTCATTGGGTTTGGGAAGGAACTAGCGGAAGCCTGCGTCCTTGCCGACAACAACGGTGAAGTCGGACACGCCATCGCCGTCGAGGTCGAAGCCGATCGTGCCGTTGCCGTCGTGGTCGATCTCGACATTGACATCATCCGCGTCGTCGTCGGATTCGCTGTCTGCCGAATCGTCGGTGCTGTCATTCGTGCCGTCGTCGACGGAATTGTCGGTGGAGTCGTCGGTGGAGTCATCGACCGAATCGCCGCCGTTATCGTCGTTAACGTCCCCGCCCTGATCGTCGTTGTTCTGGTCGCCCTGATTGTCGTCATTGGAGTGGTCGGCTTCGCCGTTGTCACCGTGGTTGTCGTCGACTTGGCCATCGCCGCTGTGGTCGTCGTTCACGTCTTCGGAATCGTCGCTGCCGTGGTCGTCGCTGACATCCCCGGAGTCGTCGTGCCCGCTGTGGTCGTCGACTTCATCGGAGCCGTCGTCTTTGCCGTCGTCGAACCGAGCGGTGACATGCGAGCCCGCGCGGGCCCCGCCTGCCGCTGCGGCGTCGCTATGGGAAATCATCCCCCAGCCGCCGGCCAGGGCCAGAGCCCATGAGAACGCAACACCCATTCGGGTCAACATCATCAAACGCTGTGCCATGGGATCCCCCTGATTTCGCGGACTTCCGCGCCGCTACTTCTACCAGCCACCGCCATCGCCTGGCGGTTCAGATCGTCACCCGGCGGGCAGTGCCAGGTTGCGTATTGACTGCACTGTATGAGGCCCCGATGAGAGCATTGTGAGACCCGGATGTGAAAACTCTCACGGAACGGAGTTCGCCGGGCGGGCCGGACGACCAGGCACGAAACCGGGGATGCGTTTCCGCATCCCCGGCATCAGCTCAGCTTCGGCGGGTCGGCGGAACTCAGTCGCCGCCGCCTGGTCCGCTATTGTCCTTCTGGCTGCTGTCCTCGCCGCTGTGGTCGCCGGAATCTCCGCTGTGATCGTCACCACCGCCGTGGCCGTCATCGACGCCGTCATCCCCGGGGTCACCGCCGTTGTCTCCGTCGTCCACCGGCGGCGTATTGTCGACGACCGGCGGGTTATCGACGACCGGCGGAGCGCCATCAACCGGCGGGCTGTCGACGACGGGCGGGTTGACGCCGATCGTGCCGATCGCGTCGCCGAGGCCCGCGCCGGAGATGAAGACCGAGACGAAGGTCATCGCGGGGTCGGACGGGCTTGGGGAGAGCACGGCGATGCCGGTGATGTCCGTCCCGTCCTGGTTGCGCAAACCGATCACGAGCGTGCCGACCGCATCAGGCACCCCGCCCACATTGCCGCATGAAAGCGAGTGGTCGAGGTTGTCCTGGCTCTCGTGGACATTGATCGCATAGCTCCCGGCCAGCATCGCATCGATGGTCATCGGCAGGTTCGCCGTGAACGAATACTCGGTCCGATCCGAGTCCTGCGATCCGCCATCCTCGCCGTTGGGCGAGACCAGGTCATTGAGCGGCCAGACGACGTCGTTCAGGGTTCCGCAGGCGCCGCCATAGACGAAGAGCGGGCGTGGAACCGGCGGGATCGTACCGTCGGCGCTCCGATCGGTGGAAGATTCCGAGCCGGTCTGGACGCGGCTGCGCGCGACCGTGCTGGTGACGGCCACGACGGCCAATGCCAGGGCGAGGCCGAGCGGGAGCAGGAATCGGTGGTAGGCGACAAGGCGTTTCGTCATTGTGCTCACTCGCGCGCCGTCCGTCATGACCGATGGCAACGATGGACCAGCAAATTGATCAGGTTCCGCAAGCCTACGCGATACCGGTTGGACGTGGCTCCAGTGCTTCAGCCACGACATGCGACCGGTGCGTCCGGCGTGCCTTCCGGCCACAATAATCGGGGATCGTGAGGCGGATATGAGACCTGGATGAGAACTTTCTCATCCCCAGAACGGGCTGGGCCATTCGGCGCGATCAGGCCCGGGCCGGCGGCGGATCGAATCGGTAACCACTGCCGCGGATCGTGGTGAAGACCCTGGCCACGCCCAATTGCTCGAGCTTCTGCCTCAGGTACCGCACGTAGACATCGACGACGTTCGATTCGCCCTCGAAGTCGTAGTCCCAGACGGCGGTCAGAATCTGCTGGCGGGAGAGCACCCGGCCGGGATTGCGGGCGAAGTACTCGAGCAGGGCGAATTCGCGGCGCGAGAGCTCGATGATCTGGCCCAGGCGGGAGACCCGGTGCGAGAGCAGATCGATGCGCAGATCGCCGAATTCGATCGAGGATGACGAGCGCTGATCGACCCGCCGCGTGATTGCCCGCATCCGGGCGATCAGCTCCTCGAAGGCAAACGGCTTGGTCATGTAATCGTCCGCACCGCCATTCAGCGCCGAAACCTTGGTGGGCAGATCATCGAGCGCAGTCAGCATGATCACCGGAAGGTCCCGGCGGAAACGGCGAATGTCAGCGAGCACGCTGATACCATCGCGACCAGGGAGGTGGATATCGAGGAGGGCGAGGTCGACCAGATCGATCGAGAGCTCGACCTCCGGATCTTCGCCCGACTCGACGGCGATGAGGTCGAACCCATGCGGAGCAAGGCCACGCTCTATCATCCGCGCGATGGCTGGTTCGTCTTCGATGAGCAGAATCTTCATGCGACGTAGGATAGTCCGCGCAATCGACGCCGTCCGGCCGTTGGCTGGCCAATGAGTCACAGAACTGACAGGGGTACGGCAGGCATGCGAAAGATTCGCGGGAGCGACACCGGACCGTGGGGGCTCGCGGCCGCGGCCATTGTCACGCTGCTCTTCGTGATCGGGACGGTCGGCGTGATCGGCGTCAACGAGAACGCGCGGGTCAAGAATGCGTCGAAACGGGCGATCCAGTACGACGTCGCGGTCGCCGGCGCCGGCGATAACCTGCGGGTGGCCGTCCTCGATCTCCGTCACAACCATCGCAACATCGTCTTCAGTGGACCGACCGAGCAGACGATCGCCGATTTCGACGCGGCATACGCGACCCTGCTGGCGGAGATCGATCGCCTCGACCAGATCGGGATCGCACAGCTTGACGTAACGCAGCCCGACGTCATCCGCCAGCGGGCGCAGGAGTATCACGACGCCTTCCGGCCCCGGATCGTGCTCTTCACCAGCGACCCGATCGCCTTCAACGCGGCCAGCAGCGCGGGGCTCGCGCAGATCGATGAGCTGGAAACCAACGCGCAGGAGATCGAGGATGCGGGCGAGCAGCTCACCAATCAGTCGCTGGCGCGCGTCGAGCATGCGGCGGCGCGGGAGCGAATCATCCTGATCCTGCTCCTGAGTGGGGTCGCGCTGGTCGGTGTGGCGATGTCGGTCTCAGCCGGTCGCATTCTTCACCAGCTGCGCGCGGCCAATGACCATGAGCAGGAGGCGGGCCGTCAGCTTGCGGCTGCCTTGCAGGCAAAGTCCGACTTCATTGCCGATGCCTCGCACGAGTTGCGGACTCCCCTGACCCTGATCCGCGGCAACGCCGAGATTGGACTAACCGCGGAAGAATCGCCGACCAGGGACCAGGCCCTATCCGAGATCCTCGCCGAGTCAAACCGGATGAGCCGCCTGGTCGATGACCTGCTCTTCCTGGCGCGCTCGGACGCCGGGGTATCGCTTGTCGAGCGCGAATACCTGCCGGTTGGCTGGCTGCTCTCCCGGCTGGCGGGTCCGGCCGAAGCGATGGCGCGTCATCACCACGTGCCGCTGACCACATCGCTGTACGGGGAAGGGCATGTCGAGGTCGATCCGGAGCGGATCCAGCAGGCGGTGCTGATCCTGATCGATAACGCGGCGCGGGTCTCCTCGCCGGGGACTCCGGTCGAGCTGCGGTCGCGTGTTGGCGACCAATGTCTGGCGATCGATGTGATCGACTGCGGACCGGGCCTGCCTGAGGAGGACCAGCAACGGGTCTTCGAGCGGTTCTACCAGGTCGGGCCCGGCCGCACTCGCCAGCGGGGCAGCGCCGGGCTCGGGCTGTCGATCGCGAAGTCGATCATCGACGCGCACCATGGCCGAATCGAGATCGAGAGCACGCCCGGCCAGGGGACAAGGATGACGCTCCACCTGCCGCTGAGCGGGGATGCGTAGTCCCTCAGGACTGCACGCGCGCGGGTGCAGTGGTATGTCACCCGTTTACTCAGTATTATTGAGCAAACAGGTGACATGATGAGCTACTCACCAGATTTTGAATGCCTCTTCGGAATCGCGAGCGAGCAGCATGGTCACTTTGCCCGTGCCCAGGCAGAAGCGTGCGGTTATCGGACCAATCTTCTGACCCATCTCACGCGAAGCGGGAGGTTTATTCGGGTGCACCGGGGCGTGTATCGACTCCGGGATTATCCAACGTATCCGCGCGAGGAGGTGGTGGCGGGGTGGCTGGCTGTCGGGAAGGATGTGGCCGTGGTGTCGCATGAGAGCGCGCTCGATCTGCATGAGCTGAGTGACGTAATCCCAAATGCGGTGCATCTGACCGTCCCACGCTCAAAGCGTAATCTGCCCAAGTTGCCGGGGGTGACGATTCACACGACAACGAGGGAAATGGGACCAGCGGACGTGGTGACGCGGGATGGAATGCGGGTGACATCGGTGGCACGAACAATCGTGGATGCGGCCGATTGGGGCACAGGGCCGGAGCAGATCGAGATGGCAGCCCGACAAGCCCTCCAGCGTGGCCTGACTACACGCAAACGTCTGGAGCGGGCGATGAGCAACCGCAGCCAGCGGGTCCAGAGTCTGATCAACAGGGCAATGGAACAGATGCCCATATGAAATACCCAAGCGGAGGCTCGTTCAAGGCTGCTCTGGAGGCGATGATCAGGCGCAATGCCGGTCCAGATAACGATTCGGTCGTGCGCTTGAGGAAACGTATCGCTGCGGACCGGCTTATCGCACGCCTCCTGTCAGTGGAACGCAATGGTTGGGTCATCAAAGGCGGCATGGCTCTGGATCTCCGGTATGGCGATCGAGCTCGAATGACGAAAGACCTGGATCTGGTCCGTGCCGACACCACAGAAGCAGGTTTCGAAGCCCTTCTCGCGGCAACGGATCAAGACCTGGACGACTACTTTTCCCTTATGGTCGGCCGGTCAAGCACGTTCGACGATGACGACAACACAGCCACGCGGTACCAGATCCGGGTTGAACTTGGCGGCGCGTTGTTCGAGCGATTGACCGTTGACATTGGCTTGGCGGATTCATTGCCATATCCGCCGGATCGGTTGGCAGGCATCCGATTCTTCGATTTCGCTGATCTCGAGCCCATAGAAATTCCGGCAATTCCGATAGCGCACCATGTTGCTGAAAAGGTTCATGCATACACGCGGACCTATTCAAGCGGCAGGAAAAGCACGAGAGTGAAGGACCTCGTGGACATCGTCTTGATCAGCCTGGAAAGCTCATTCACGGCGGGCGAGTTCCGTACCGCACTTGAGCAAACCTTCTCCCCGCGAGGCACACACGATCTGCCAGCACATCTGCCGTCCCCACCCGCTGAATGGAGTGTTCCGTTTGGCGAACTAGCCAAGAGGATTGGACTCAACCCGGACATAGACGAGGGATACTCCCGGGCCGTTCTCCTTCTCGACCCAGTCTTGAGCGGAGAAGTTGTTGGCACGTCGATGTGGGACCGGACGGGGCGCTGGTCCTAGCTGCACGATTTCCCTCCAATCGTTGCCCAGGAAAGCTCAGGTCGCATTGATATGGGACGCTACCAATGAAATCGGCCGGGCGTCCGTGCCCGGCCGTTGTCCGCATCTGACCCGGGGAGGGCAGATTGCAATCTGCCCCTGCTACGCTGATTCGGCGTAGGGGATTTGCTTTTCAGTTTCGGTCATCAGGAGTGGGCGGCTGCGGTTGACGATTACGTTCTCGTCGACGACGCATTTGCGCACATTCTCCATCGATGGGATCTCGTACATGACGTCGAGCAGGACTTCCTCGATGGTGGTGCGGAGGCCACGGGCGCCGGTCTTGCGCTCCTCGGCCTGGCGCGCGGTTGCCTCGAGCGCCTCGTCGGTGAAGGAAAGCTCGACGTTGTCGAGGGCGAAGAACTTCTGGTACTGCTTGACGACCGCGTTTTTCGGCTCGACCAGGATCCGCTTGAGCTCGTCCCGGCTGAGCGGATCGAGCGCGACGCTGACCGGCAAACGGCCGACGAATTCGGGAATCAGCCCGTACTTGAGCAGGTCGTCGTGGGTGAGCTCCTGGAGCGGGTTGACCTTCTCCTCATTCTCGCCCATGCCGCCAAAGCCGATCGGCGCGTGCTTGCCAACCCGCCGGCCAACGATATCCTCGAGTCCCTCGAAGGCGCCACCGCAGATGAA
>DASQCG010000313.1:0-2937 GCA_035634825.1 Thermomicrobiales bacterium
CTCCCTCTCGATGTCGCGTTCGTCCAGGTTTCGCCTCCAGACCACCACGGATTCTGCCGGCTAGGCGTTTCGGTTGCAGTGGCCCGCTCTGCGGTCGACCATGCCCGGATCGTGATCGGCCTGATCAACCCGCGGGTTCCCCTGACGCTGGGCAACTCTGCTGTTCACATCAGCCGATTTACCGCGCTCGTGGAGACGAACCGGCCATTGCCAACTCTGACTCCCGGGCCGATCAGCGAGGTTTCTCTTCGAATTGGCGAGCACGTCGCATCGCTAATCCCCAACCGGGCGACGCTGCAACTCGGCATCGGCGCAATTCCGGACGCGGTGTTGTCTTGCCTGAGCCAACATGAGGACCTTGGCATACACACCGAGATGTTCTCGGATGGGTTGCTCGCGCTCGCCGAGCAGGGCGTGATTACCAACCGGTACAAGCGGACCTGGCGTGGACGGGTCGTGACATCGTTCGCCCTCGGCAGTCAGCGGCTCTATGACTTCATTGACGGCAACCCGTTCGTCGAGTTCCACTCCTCGGACATCGTAAATGACACGCGCGAGATCCGCCGCAACGACAACATGATCGCGATCAACTCGGCACTGGAGATCGACCTTACCGGCCAGGTCGTTGCCGACTCGATCGGCGAATTCATCTACAGCGGTATCGGCGGTCAAATGGACTTCATGCGGGGCGCACGACTCGCACACGGTGGGAAGGCGATCATAAGCCTGCCATCAACGGCGAGGAACGGTGCTGTTTCGCGCATCGTGCCGACCGTGAAGCCGGGATCCGGCATTGTCACCACGCGCGGGCATGTCGAGTATGTGGCGACCGAGTACGGTGTTGTCGATCTCGCCGGTCAGAGCCTGCGCCAGAGGGCCGAACTCCTGATATCTATCGCTCATCCCGACTTCCGCCCGGACCTCGCAACCGCCGCCAGGGCGCGCCATTACTCGATTCCAACGCCTTCCTGACCAGCTCGAGGGCAACCTGATCGCTTGTTGCGAAATTGTGACGCCGCATGGCGATTCCTCAACGCGCGCTCCATGGCTCGCACGGCATGATGAGACCAGTTTGAATTGGCATGCACTGCTGCGGAGGCTGTTGTGTTTACCCGAATTGTTGTTCCACTGGATGGTTCCCCACTCGCTGAGACCGCGCTGTCACAGGCAACGGAGCTCGCTCGGCTCTCCGGCGCCGGGATTCGCTTGGTACGCGTCGTCGACTTCACTATGATGGAGAAGTCCGGCGCCTTCGGGCTGGCCCTGGAATATGCGCCGCCCCAGGAGTTCTTCAACGTGGAGTACGAGGACGCGGCGGCATACCTTGCCGAAACGGCAGATCGTCTCCGCGCCTCTGGGTCCACCGTAACCTATGAGGTTGGGCGTGGCCGGGTTGCCCAGGTGATTGCCAACTATTGCGAGCCGGGCGATGTCGTCGTCATGGCATCCCACGGCCGAGGCGGATTGTCCCGATGGTTCCTGGGCAGCGTGGCGGAAGATGTCGTGCGCCGATCGATTGTCCCCGTCATGCTCGTCCGCGCTCAGAAAGCGTCCGAGCCCGAGTTGGCCGAGGCGTATTCGGTCCCGGCATCGAGTAACGCGGTCGTCGTCTAGACTCGCATGCAGCGCGCCCAAAGCGGAGGTGCGCGGATGTACCAACCGAGCATGAAAGACTCCACCCCGATCCGTTCGCGGAGCGCGGGGTGGTCTCGTGTCCAGAGTGAGCGCGTGATGTTTTGGCTGTTGGCCGTGATGGGATTCACGGCCGCAACCTGCGGCATTCTGCTGATCGCGACCGACGGGCTCGGGATGTCCACGACCGATCTCGAGCATTCGCCATTCCACTCATTCCTGTTCCCGGGACTGCTGTTGTCGATTGTGGTTGGCGGCAGCCAGATCTCAGCTGCCGGACTGCAGCGAGCGCGGTCGTCCATCTCACTGCTGGCGGTCCTTGGTGCGGGCGCGGCCCTCCTTGGCTGGATCCTGGTTGAGGCAGTGATGGTCCCCAACGGTCGGGGCCTGCAAGCGTTCATATTCGCGTACGCGGTCGCGGAGATTGCCGCCTCGATCAGCTTGCTTCGTGCTGCGTCCCTAAACCCAGGTGATCGTCATGATCAGTCGTGACCAGGTAACGCTGCCGCATCCGGTCGCTCGCTCAGCAGCAGGACGCCGACCGGCGAACGTGCTCAGGGTCGCGCAGAATCTCTCCATCGCGGTTGCGGCGTTGATGGCTATCGCGTCCGTACTTGGTCTGTTCGCTTCAGGCACCTACCACGACAATGATTGGGCCCGCTCGGGCTTTCGCGGCAATGATCTGGTCAGCCTCGCGCTCGCCGTCCCGCTCGTGCTCGGTTCGCTGGTCCTGGCACGGCGTGGATCGGTGAAAGCCCATGTTGTGTGGCTGGGAACGCTTGCATATACCCTCTACAACTATCTCTTCTATCTCTTCGGCGCCGCGTTCAACGATCTCTTTCTCGTCTACGTTGGGCTGGTCGCGCTTTCGGTGTGGGCGCTGGTGCTCGGGTTGATCTCAACGAATCCGGGACGAGTCCGCGACGAGTTAGCGCCGGATCGTCCATCCCGGTGGGTGGCCGGCAACATGCTGCTGATCGCGCTCTTCCTGGGTATCGCATGGATCGCGCAATCGCTCACCTACGTCGCGAACGGAAAGCTGCCGCAGAACATCGTCGACTCCGGCATTCACACCAGCATCGTGTTCGCACTCGACTTGTCGTTCATTGTCCCCGCGATGGTCGTCGGGGCGTGGATATATTGGTCGCGGAATGTGTGGGGCGCGACGCTGGCGGGGATCCTGGTGGTCAAGGCAGCGGCCTACACGATCGCCCTGATCTCGATGTCTTTCTTCGCGGCGGAGAGCGACATCGATGGAGCCTGGACGTTTATCCCGGTCTGGCTGGCGATGTCGATCGTGAGCCT
>DASQCG010000314.1:0-2549 GCA_035634825.1 Thermomicrobiales bacterium
AATTACCGCAGATGACCCAAACCGATACCCAGCGCGCGCGCCTTCTGCGTCAACGAACCTTCGGACCTCTTCATCAGTTTTGAGAGTTTGGCGACAGGCGTGCGGGCTTTAGAACGTGCTCTGATCAGCTTCACATCGTCCTTCGTATACTCTTTGCGCTTGCTCGGTTCGTGGTCACGGTGGACAGGACGAAAGATCTTCGGTCTGCCAGGGAACGGCTAGGGGTGCCGGCCGATCTCGGGCGATCCGACGGGCATACCAGGGACGGCCAATCCTGTGGCGGCGGCTTCGGGCTCGCCCGGGCACGGCATCGATGCCCGCGGCCGGTTTGGTATCCTTGAAATAGGTGACGTAGCGCGAAATCTCGCCATCGAAGAAATTGCTGGTATCGACTACCTTGGGATGTGTGCCTTGAAAAGGTGCACTGTTCTCCCCGGTGAAAATCCGGGCCGGCAAACTCTCGCTCCAGCCGGAAGTACTCGGGGCGGGTCAGGAGGCGACGAATGGCCTGAAGCACTTCGAGAAAAGGCCCCGCAGGGGGTAAACGGTCCGTGCGGGCCGCAACGCGAGTGAACATCGAGCAGGCCTCGAAACAGTCAATGTGGGAGCCGACCCGCCATTCTAACGGGGAAGGTCGCCGTCGTCGGTGAAGCGAGCGAGAAACGCAGCCGGCGATCCCACCGGGGTAGTGATGGCAGCACGCACGGGACATGAACAGTGTGCAACAAGGGAAGTCTGCGGTCGTGGTAGAGAGGTCGTTCCTCACTGCCAACGGCGAACCCGCGAGGGCCAGCGCCGGCGGTCGCAGATGACGGATGGGTTCGTATTACCGATGAAGCCGGGTAACTCCGGCGGAGGGAAGGAGCCCTGACCCGACCCAGGCGAGGGAAGGGCTGACAGCCCGGCGACTGACGATGAGTCTACCAGAGCCGCTTACAACCGTTGAAAAGCTCCAGACCTCGCTGCAGAGGAAAGCTAAGGCTGAACCGGCCTTTCGCTTCTATGCCCTATGGGACAAGGTCTATCGCGAGGATGTCTTGCTGGAAGCCTTCCAGCGTTGCCGGGCCAATGCCGGCGCGCCGGGGGCGGATCGCGAGACCTTCGATATGATCGAAGCTCGAGGCGTTGAGCGTTGGCTGGAAGCGCTACAAGAGGAGCTGATCGCGGGGACCTATGCCCCACAGCCCCTCTTGCGCGTTTGGATACCAAAGAGCAACGGAGGCCATCGGCCCCTCGGCATTCCGACCATCCGCGACCGCGTGGTGCAGATGGCGGTGGTGCTGGTCATCGGCCCCATTTTCGAGGCGGACCTGCTGCCGCAGCAGTATGGCTTCCGTCCGGGATTGGACGCCAAGATGGCGCTCAGACGCGTGTATTGGCATGTGACGCAACATGGACGGCGGGAAGTGGTGGACGCGGATTTACGCGACTACTTCACTTCAATCCCGCATCATCCGCTGATGCGTTGTCTGTCCCGGCGGATCGTCGATGGACGCGTGCTCCACGTCATCAAGAGCTGGTTGACGGCTCTTGTGGTGGAGACCATCGATGGTCGACTGGTGCGGACTGCCGAAGCGCGCCGGACAAAGCGCGGGACGCCACAAGGCGGGGTTATCTCGCCACTGCTGGCGAACTGCTACTTCCGGCGCTTCCTGCTGGCATGGCGAGGCCACGGCCATCAGGATCAACTTGACGCTCACGTCGTGAACTACGCCGATGACCTCGTCATCTGCTGTCGCCCCGGTAACGCGGCGGAAGCGCTGGCGCGGATGTCTGTGCTGATGACGCGGCTCGGGTTGGAGGTAAATACTGCCAAGACACGGATCGCCCGGCTGCCCGAGGAGTCGTTCGACTTTCTCGGCTACACGGTCGGTCGCTTCTTCGGTAAGGATGGGCGCCCATATATCGGCACCCGGCCTGCGAAGAAATCGGTGAAGAGCTTGCTTCGAAGAATCCACGTGCGGACGTCGAGCCAGTGGTACCCCGACGAACCCAAGAACACGGTAGCCCGCATCAGCAGCTTGCTTCGCGGCTGGTGTGGCTACTTCAATCAAGGGCCGGTCATGGACATCTATGAGCGGGTCAGGACGTACACAGATCGACGACTCCGCCGCTGGTTGATGCGCCGAGCTGGGAAACAAGGCGCCGGGTTCCGCCAGATCCCGGACGAGTATCTCTATGAGACGCTCGGCCTCTTCCGCATTCCCCGCCGGCGGATCGACCTGCCGAGAGCGAAGGTCTGATGGGATGGGAGAAAGCCGGATGCGGTAGCTCCGCACGTCCGGTTTGACGAGCGGCGACTGGAAACGGAGCCACGGTCCGAAATGAGGCACCGGCATTTGGCGAAAGCCGCCGGACAACAGCAACTCCTCGCGACCTACAGCCACCGCGCCAGTCGTCGACTCTACCGATTTCGATACGGCCGTCGAGGAGGAAGCGCCCGAGAATCTCCCGTCGGGAGGTGGCGTAGCGGATCGCCTCGGCCAGTTTTGACTTTCCCGAGATCCGCGGCAATTCCGTTTCCCAGAGCTTGAAGAGGTCGGCGACGA
>DASQCG010000315.1:0-1711 GCA_035634825.1 Thermomicrobiales bacterium
CAACGGCACGCTGGTGCTGTACGATGTGTCATCGAGCTACATGGAAGGCCGCTGCTGCCCGCTCTCCCAGCGCGGATACAGATCCCATGGGAGTGGATAGCGGCCCGCTCTCAGGCAGAGTGAGGTTGGTGAACCATTTCACTCTTGGGAGACGACCATGCACGTTACCACGCATCGCCCCGAAGACCGGACCGCCACCCGCGCTGATCTTGGCGCGATTTTCGTCTCGTTAGAACTGAGTCGCTCGGTCTGGTTGATCACGTCGCTTTCACCGGGTGGTGGAGAGAAGATGTCGAAGCATTCGGTTCTGGGTGGGGATGTCGCGGGACTGCTGATGCGTCTCTCGCAACTCAGGGAGAAGGCACGAGGGCGAACGGGAAAGAGTTTCCCGATCATCGTCATCCAGGAGGCGGGATTGGACGGGTTCTGGATCCATCGGGTGCTGGAGAGCGAGGGGATCGAGAGCCACATCGTTGATGCCGCCTCGATTGCGACCTCGCGTCGACGCCGTCGGGCGAAGACCGACCGGATCGACGGAGAAGCGCTGGTTCGGGCGCTGCTGGCATACAAACGCGGCGAGCCCCGCGTCTGTGCGATGGTCAGGGTACCGACGCCAGAGGAGGAAGACCGCCGTCGGGTCTCGCGCGAGCGAAAGATTTTGACCGCCGAGCGGGTCGGGCATGTGAACCGGATCAAGGGCCTGCTGTTCTCGCAGGGGGTCGAGTATGAGCCGTTGCACCGCAATCGGCGGCAACGGCTGGAGGAGCTCCGGACGGGTGATGGCCGCCCGTTACCAGACCATCTAAAGCGGCAGATCCGCCGCGAGCTCGACCGGCTTGAGCTGCTTCTCGAACAGGTCAAGGCCGTAGAGGCTGAGCGAGATGCCGTGCTCGCTGCGGCGAAAGAAGCAGGGGCTCCGACACCAGCGACGATGTTGACGGACCTGAAAGGTATCGGAGCAGAGTTTGCGACAGTCCTTTGGTCGGAAGGTCTGTTCCGAAATTTTGCCAACCGGCGCCAGGTCGCAGCTTACGCCGGACTGGCTCCGACGCCGTGGCAAAGTGGGACGGTCGACCGGGAACAGGGGATCGCCAAATCTGGAAACCCGCGGCTGCGAACAACCATGCTCCAGCTCGCTTGGCTGTGGTTGCGGCACCAGCCGGACTCCGCGCTCAGCCGCTGGTTCCATGAGCGCGTCAACCGCAATGGCGGCCGCTTCCGCAAGACGATGATTGTCGCGCTTGCGCGAAAGCTTCTCGTCGCACTTTGGAAGTATGTCACCGCTGGCGTCGTGATCGAGGGAGCGACGATGCGGACCGCCCTGACCTCAGCACTCAACCCAATTCCGCAATCTACCGGGATGTGATCAGTCCCGGCAGATCCAGGTGGGGCGACCGTTTCGCGACATGGCCTTGAAACAGCCGCGATACAGATTGGTCTCGCCCTCCTGAGCCGCTGCCCGCCGCAAGCGGGATATTGGTGCAGTCGTGATGCAACGGCGACCGTATGTGAGTTTGACACGAGCACCGGAAACGGGCGCGGGTCACAGAACGGGCTCAGACCTTGGATCGGCCACGGCATCGTGATTCAAAGCCCGTTGACTCCAGGATCCCCCATGTGAGCCGGGACAAGCGGTCGGATTGCGTTCAGGTGGTCATCGCCTTGGTCGTGACGCCTGACGGTTTGCCGCTGGCCTACGAGGTGATGCCAG
>DASQCG010000316.1:0-6907 GCA_035634825.1 Thermomicrobiales bacterium
ACCCTGCCGAAGGCGATCCAACGAGCCCTGGCCGCGGCGCGGGAGGACGACCTGATCGTTGTCGTCACCAATCAGGTCCAGACGGTCTACCGCACGCTGGCGCGGCATCGGGTGGCGGACCCGTCTCCGATCAAGTAACGCGAATCCTCGGGTCAGCTGGCGATCGGCTCGCTGACCCGAACCCGATCCGCACCCAGGGCAGCGCGAAGCTCCTCCGCCAGATCGTCGTCCCACTCCACCCGGTGCTTGCGATTTACAACCCGCACCAGCCGGCCACCCACAGTCAGCTCGAACTCGACTCGATCCGGGCCATCGTGGTCGTTCAAGATCGCATCAAGCTTCTGCAACACTTCAACATCCTGCCAGTAGTTGTCGGACTTTGGCAGCATGAGCAGGATGCGGCGCGAAGGAACATCGGGCTCGATTGGCGTGACGTCGGTATTGATCTTGTCGACGATGATTTGCAATTGGTCATTGCGGCGATCGACCTTGCCGGTGATCTCGATGATCTGGTCGGCTTCGAGGCCGGTACCGAACTCCTCATAGACCGCTGGGAACAGCACCGCCTCGATACGGTCGGTCAGGTCTTCGATCTCGATCGCGGCCATCGTCTTGTTCTGGCGCGTCGAAATCCGGCGCACGCTTCGGATGGACGCGATGACACGAACCGGTTGCGCCGTCGGGATCTCGGGCAGCCGGATGATCTCCGCATACCCCTCCGGTAACCGACCCCTGATGACGTTGGCCAGCGGATGTGAGCTGAGGTAGAGGCCGATTGCCTCCTTCTCGAAGGCCAGCAGCTCCCGTTGCCCGAGCGGCGGGCCATCCAGAGTCAGGTTGGCAACGCTTGCGGTGGCAGCCTCTTCTGCTCCGAACAGGCTGGTCTGACCGCGCGCCTTCGCTTTATGTCGCGTTTGTCCGGCAGATATCGCGCGGTCTAGATTCGCCAGGACTGCGCCGCGCTCGCCGAAGCAATCGAGCGCTCCGCCCTTGGCGAGGCTTTCGAACACCCGCCGCGAGACCGCGTTCCAGTCGACGCCCGAGCAAACTGCATCCAGGCTGGCGAACATCTCGCCGGGCTGATCGGCGCGGGCATCCAGGATCGCCTGGATCGCGCCGTCACCGACATTGCGCACGGCGCCGAGCCCGAAGCGGACCGCCTCGCGGCCATCGACGGTCTGCTCGACCGAAAAGTCTCGGACGCTGCGATTGATGTCCGGCGGCAATACTTCAATTCCTGCTCTCCGGCATTCGGAAACGTCGTAGACGACTTTTTCGGTCGAGCCGATGTCGACCGACAAAACCGCGGCCATGAACTCGACTGGGTAATGCGCCTTCATGTACGCGGTCTGCGCCGCGATCACCGCATAGGCGGCGCTGTGGGACTTGTTGAAGCCATAGCCGGCGAAGCGCTCGATCATGTCGAACAGCTCCGCCGCGATCGATTTGTCGATCTTGTTCTCCACGCAGCCGTCGACGAACCGCTTGCGCATCTTGGCCATCTCTTCGGGCAACTTCTTGCCCATGGCTTTGCGCAGGCCGTCGCCTTCGGCCATCGAGAATCCGGCTAGCCGGTTGGCGATCTGGATGACCTGCTCCTGGTAGAGCGTGATCCCGTACGTCTCGGCCAGGATCGGCTCAAGTTCCGGATGGATGTAGATGCACTCCGTCTCGCCATTCTTGCGGGCGAAGAACTCAGGCGCCATCGTCATCGGGCCCGGCCGGATCAATGCCATCAGCGCGACCACATCTTCGAATCGGCGCGGCTGGATATCGGTCGTCATCTTGGTGGTCATGCCACCTTCCAATTGGAAGATGCCGACGGTGTCCCCTCGCCGCAGCAGAGCGAACGCTTCCTCGTCCTCGAGCGGAATCGTGTCGACGGTCAGGCTCGGATCCTTCGCGTGCGCGCTCTCGACCGCCTTGCCCAGGATGGTCAGGGTAGACAAGCCGAGGAAGTCCATCTTGAGCAGGCCGATATCTTCGAGCAGGCCCATCTGGTACTGCGTTGTGACATCGCCCTCGCTCTTGCCGCCGGCGCGCTGGAGCGGCACGTGCTGGACCAAAGGATCGCGCGAGATGACGACACCGGCGGCGTGCGTGGACGCATGCCTGGCCAACCCCTCCACCCGGCGCGCGGCATCGATCACGTTTCGCGCCTGCATGTCCGAGTCGTAAAGCGCCTGAAGTTCGGGCACCCGCTCCATCGCCTTGTCGATGGTCACGCCTGGACCCGTCGGGATCAACTTGGCGATCCGGTCGATGTCCGGGAATGGCAATTCCATTGCCTTGCCGATGTCTCGCACCGAGGCCTTGGCTGCCAGCGTTCCGAAGGTGACGATCTGGGCGACGCGGTCGTCTCCGTATTTGTCGACGACGTACCTGATGACCTTGTCCCGACCGGTATCGGCGAAGTCGATATCGATGTCCGGCATCGAGATGCGGGAAGGATTCAGGAAGCGCTCGAAGATCAACCCGTGCTTGAGCGGGTCGAGCGCGGTGATGCCGAGGGCGTAGGTAACGATGCTGCCGGCGGCAGACCCCCGGCCCGGCCCAACCAGGATGTCCTGCTCGCGGGCGTAGCGGATAAAGTCCCAGACCACGAGGAAGTAGTTGGTGAACCCCATCGACTTGATGACGCCCAGCTCATATTCGAGCCGATCACCGACCTCTCCAGCGTCATGTCCGTAGAGGTGCTTCACTCCATCCCGGACCAGGTGCTCCAGGTAGCTATCGGAGGTGAAGCCGTCGGGGACATCGAAGTCCGGAAGCTGATAGCCCCGGAAACTGAGGTCAACGTCACACATCTCCGCTATGCGAATCGTGTTCGATAACGCTTCGGGGGCGTCCTTCAAGATGTCCCACATCTCCTGCGGACTCTTGAAGTAGAGCTGGTCCGATTCGCTCTTGAGCCTCTTCGGGTCAGAGAGCGTCGTGTTGGTCTGGACGCATACGACCAGGTCCTGGATCGGCGCATCCTCGGGCGAGACGTAGTGCACATCGTTCGTCGCGACGAGCGGCACGCCCAGCTCGCGGGCCATGGGAATCAAGTGATCGTTGGCGAGCTTCTGCTCCTTGATCCCGTGATCCTGGATCTCGAGGAAGAAGCGCTCCGGACCGAAGATCTCCGCAAGCGTTCCCGCATAGTCGCGCGCTTTCGCAATCTGCTCGTGGATGATGTTGTTGGCAACCGGCCCGCCCAGGCATGCCGATGTCGCGATCAGCCCTTCCTTATGCTGCTGCAGCATCTCGAGGTCGATCCGCGGCCGGTAATAGAAACCTTCCAGACTCGCCTTCGAGGCCAGCTGAAGCAGGTTCCGGTAACCCTGGATGTTCTCGGCGAGCAGGAGCAGGTGATAGGACTTGCGATCCCGGACCGATGCCTTGCCCTCGGCCAGGTACGCCTCGATCCCGACGATCGGGTGCAGCCCCGCCTTTGTCGCCTGCCGATACCACTCCAGCGACGCGTACATCACACCGTGATCAGTCACGGCGACATGCTGGATGCCGACCTCATGCGCCCGGTTGATGTATTCCGGAATCCGGCCGAGGCCGTCGAGCAGCGAGTACTCAGTATGCAGATGTAGATGCGCGAACTCGGTCGCCAAGGCTGGGTTCTCCGGCACGGTTCCTGGGGAATCCGGGATTGCTTTCCGGCCCCCTAATCGTATTGCGAAACGGCCGAACGCTCAACGTTCGGACACGGGCGAGGATCGTCTGAAAACAGTGATCCCTGGTCCGGTGCGGGCGGGAATCGGACCAGGGATCTGCCAAATCGTACTGAATTGAAATCGATCTAGGCGGCAACCCCGCTTTTGACCGCGACGCCAGAGGCGCCAACCATGTGGCGGGCCTGCTGAACCATGATGCGCAGCATGTTCCGCATGTTCTCCCGGTACTCCGTCGGCACTGTCTCGTCCTGGAGCATCTCGAGTACCTCGCCGAGGGCCGGCTCGTTGGACAAAAGGCTGGTGACATCGCGGGGGAGAAACCCGGCCGACGCAAGCAAGGCATCCAGCGCGCCCTGATCCAGTCCCATCGCTGTGCCGAGCCGATCGACAGCATCGCGGGTCGGCATGCGCGCGCCGCTCTCCAGCCGCGAAACATAGCTGTGATCAAAATCGGCGCGTTCCGCCAACTTGCTCTGGGAGACTCCGTGCCGCTCCCGAAGGGTCTTCAGGAGTGATCCGAACTCCTTACCGCTCATCCAAACACCTGTGACTTTCTGGCACTGATGTGCCGATCCTCGCCCGCAAGTCACAAGACAGGTGACTTGTGGACAAGATCGTAGCAAGTCAATGCCCCGGTGTCAATTCCCCTGTCACAGCTCCCGATGATATGCCAGTACTGCGCCAGCAGTGGCATTAACCATTGTTGGCCCGGCCAGCGACGAGTCCGACTGTATTTAGGTGTCGTTAATGCCGGAAAATGGGGGTATGTCGCGAGTCGATTGCTATACTTTCGTGCGGCTGCGGCCGTTCTGACGCGATTCTGCCCCGTCCGGAGAACTCCCCTGACAGCTCAGCTCCTACGCGGTGCCGGCCTCTCCGGCCGGCTCAGAACCGAGATCGACCTCGCCATCCAGCGCCTGATCCTCGCCGGCGGACCCCCGCCAACCCTTGCCACGGTGCTGGTTGGAGCCGATCCCTCTGCCTGCGCCTATCGCGCGTCGATCGAACGGACGCTCGCTCGGGTCGAGATTGCCCATCTCGCAGTCGACGTCGCCGACTCGATCAGGCACGAGGAGTTCAGCCGGGAAATTCGACGGCTCAGCGACGACCCGGCGATCACCGGTATCCTCGTGCTGATGCCGCTGCCTGCCCACCTGCCACAGTCGCTGGTCTATGAGAATCTCAGTCCGCTAAAGGACGTGGATGGCATCACACCGGTCAATGCCGGGCGGATGCATATGGGCCTCCCCGCCCTGCGGCCGAGCACACCCCAAGGCGGGATCGAGCTGCTCGACCACTACGGGATCGAGATCGAGGGCCGGCGGGCAGTCGTAATCGGCCGCAGCAATGTCGTCGGCCGGCCACTCGCCTCGCTCCTGGTCCAGCGCCATGCGACGGTCACGATCTGCCATCGCCGCACCGTCGACCTCCCGTCAATCACCCGCCAGGCCGACATCCTCTGTGTGGCAGCCGGTCACGCCGGTCTGGTCACCGTTGACATGGTCAAACCCGGCGCGGTTGTGCTGGATTTCGGAGTCAATGCGGTCGCCGAAGGCATAACCGGCGATGTCGCCTTTGACGAAGTGTCCGGGATCGCCGGCGCGGTCACGCCGGTCCCGGGCGGAACCGGACCGGTAACTGCGCTGGTGCTGGCTCGTAACACGGTCGCCGCCGGGTTCGCGTCGCTCGGGGGTTCACTTGATGCGGTCCAGGAGCTGACACGCGTCGTAGCTGAGCTCGGACCTCGCCTAAGCCACGGGTAGACCGGCATCGATTTCAGGTCGGGCGACCGGCCGGATGTGCTATCTTTTGTTGCCGCGATGGGGTGTCGTCTAACGGTAGGACGCCTGACTCTGAATCAGGTAGTTGGGGTTCGAATCCCTGCACCCCAGCCACGCGAAAACCTGGTTCAACTGAGCGGTTGCTGACGTCGCGCGAGTGCACTCGCGCGATTATTCATGCCGCGACCTCGACTCCGCCGGGCACGACCCGGATCACGTCAAGGTCGGCGATTGGGCTGCCGGCGACCTGCTCCGGATCCGCGGTCGTCAGCAGCACTTGCGAACCGAACGTCCGAATCGTCGCCAGCAGGGTTTCGCGGTGGTTCGCATCGAGCTCGCTGAGCACATCGTCCAGCAGAAGGACCGGCCGCTCCCCCAGCACCGAAATGACGTCGGCCTCGGCAAGCTTCAGTGCGACCACCGCCAACCGCTGTTGGCCGCGCGAGCCAAACGATGACAGCGGCCGCTCGTCAATCAGCAGCTCGAGATCATCCCGGTGCGGTCCGATCAGCGTCACTCCTCTGCGGAGCTCGTCGTCTCGCCGGATGCGGATCAACGTCTGAAACTCGCGAAGGGCGACGGCGCGCACCTGCTCTGGCTGGTCGTCGGCCCGACCCGCCAACAGGAAGTCGGCGCCGAGATTTGGCGCGTATCTGGCGGCAAGGGTCGCCGACGCGGTAAACAGGCGCGCGCGTTCGGTAAATGCGGCACAGAGGCGGCCGATCACGATCCGCCGCGAAGCCGATACGTATGACCCATGCTCTGCAAGTTGGTCATCCCAGAATCCGAGCTGCTCGATCGCGTTATGTCGGGAAACTGTGCCCTTGGCGAACGACTTAAGCAGGCTATTCCGTTGCTCCGTCACCTTGCCGTATGCAGAGAGCTCAGATACGTAGCGCCGGTCGATCTGGCTGATCAGTAAATCCATAAATCGGCGACGGCCCTGGGGCGAGCCGCTAACGAGATCGAGATCCTCGGGCGTGAACAGGACGGACTTGAGCGTGCCTACAGCGTCCAGCACACGCCGGGGTTGCTGGTTGACGCGAACGACCTTGCGGAGCGGTCCGCCGGCCTCCTCGGCTCGCTGCAAGCCAAGCTCGATCGTCAGCTCGCCCTCGTCCGATTCGACGATCCCGACCAGGCGACTGAACGGCGCCACCCCGAGCTCGGTTCCGCTTTCCCAGTTGATGACGTCGCGATCATGCTGGCTGCGCGGCGATCGCAACGTTGAAAGCATGCGAACGGCCTCGAGCAGCGAGCTCTTGCCCGCGGCGTTCTGGCCGACCGCTACCAGTCCCAGCGTCGGTACGGCGAGATCAAGCACGTGGTATGAGCGGAACTCGGTAAGCTGGATGCGGCGAAGATGCATCCCTTCAGCAAACGCGACCTGATGTCAGGCTCACGAGCCGATAACCATCGGCATGATCACATGGCTGTAATCCTCGGTGCCGACCA
>DASQCG010000317.1:0-1633 GCA_035634825.1 Thermomicrobiales bacterium
GCTCAAAATGTTCCGCGACATCCCGCCCGACCGCGGCTGAATCACAGTCAGATGTAGAAGGTGAGGGTGCCGCTCATGCCGTCGTCACCTGGGGCGGTGCTGACGTAGGTGAAGTCGCCCTCGCCGGCGGAGGGATGGATCACGACGGTCTTGGTCTGGCCGGGGTCGAGCATAACGTCGACGCCGAGCTCGACGATGGCGCCGAACGCACCCGCTGCATCGAAACCGTCTGGGGCACCGGCTATCGCTTCCTCCCATACTCGATGTAGTTCCCGGAACGATTCACACAACCCAGAAGCCGTGGGCATAGAGAATGGCGAGGGCGGTCATGGTGATCAGGGAAATGGCGAGGATCGTCTCGCGCAGCCAGTAAAACCGCGTGATTTGGGTCGTGACCAGCGCGGCGGCGAAGTAGATGCCGATCGCCGGCATCAGGTAGCGCCCGAGCGAGATCCAGGTGATCAGGAACTGGCCGACGATCAGCAGGACCGAGATACCCGCGGTGGCGGGATCAAGGCGGCGGATGATCACCGGCACCAGGGCCAGGGCGATCAGTCCCAGCGCGACATTGCCGATGATGATCAGGTGACGCGGATCGCCCTGGAGTGCCTCGCGTGGCCGGGTCAGGAAAAGCTTGGCGTAATACCAGACATGCTCCCGCCAGCCACCCCACTTCGCCTGCGTATCGAAGTAGGCGGTTGGGTTATCGAACCTGGCCCAGAGGTAGAGCATGAAGGCGATGAAGCCGCTCGCGCCGACCATTGCCAAACCGACCAGGTTGGGCAGGCGTTTCCCCGCTCGCCACGCCGCGTATACGACGCCGCCGATGACCGCCAATCCGACCAGTCGCGTCGCCGACGCCAGCGCGGCGACGATGGCGGCCTTCCACCACTGTCCCTTACGGGCGAACCATATTGCCGCGATGACCTCGAGGACGAAAAGCGACTCGGTATAGGCCGCGGTATAGAAGAAGGCGAAGGGAGCCGACGCGAACAGCAGCACGGCAAAGCGGGCATCCTCGTAGGGCAGCATCTCGGCCGCGAGCGTGGCCAGCAGCGCCGTCGCTGCCAGGAAGCAAACGATGCTGATCGCGATCCCGATCACCGCCAAACCGCCATTGGAGTCGGTCTGTCCGATCAGCGTTGCGACGGCGCGCATCATCAGCGGGTAGAGCGGGAAGAATCCGATCCCACCGTCCGGGCTGGGACTTGCAGGGTCGCCGTAGCCGTACCTTGCGACCGCGATGTAGTGGGATGCGTCCCACCGGGCCCAGCCATCGAGGAACGGGTGGCTGGGCAGGAAATTGTCCGGGAGCTGGGCCGGATACAACCCGAGTCGCGGTACCGCGCGCAGGCTGATCCAGACCATGATGAAGAGGGCGATCCTGGTCAGGATCGCGAATCCGAGCGCATCCCGGACCGGGGAGTGCGTTGGGCAGTCCCCCTCGACGTTATTCACCGATCTCTCGCAGCAGCTTGGCCAGGTCGGCGGCATCGAAGTCGTCGGCGCCGTCGGGTTGCTCGAACCAGTGCGTCCAGAACTCGGTCAGGTCCTGATCGGAGGCCGCTTCGAAGGCTGCCTTCATGTCCTCCGGCTCGGCCACCTGGAATGCGAAGTCGCGGTAGTACTGCTG
>DASQCG010000318.1:0-3576 GCA_035634825.1 Thermomicrobiales bacterium
ACGCGCTGAAAGTGGGCGAGGATGCGATCGTCGACTTGACGACCTGGACCATGAGCGGGCACGCGATGAAGCCGTTCCGGGCGGTGGTCAATCGACTGGCACGGGAGGGGTACACCATCTGTCATCGCGATCCGCCGCTTCCGAATGCGTTGCTGGCCGAGCTGCGGGAGGTCTCGGATGCCTGGCTGACCCTGCCGGGGCGGCGGGAGCGCGGATTCACGCTCGGGCAGTGGGACGATGCGTATGTCCGGCGTAGTCCGGTGTTCACGCTGAGTTCATCCGACGGTCGAATCGTGGCGTTTATCA
Organism: Thermomicrobiales bacterium; assembly: GCA_035634825.1. Taxonomy (GTDB): domain Bacteria; phylum Chloroflexota; class Chloroflexia; order Thermomicrobiales; family UBA6265; genus DASQCG01. The sequence goes on from DASQCG010000318.1 coordinate 307, forward strand.
ACCTGATCCGGGATGGAGTTCCGGGTGAAGGGACATTCGACCTGATGCGCCACCGCCCGGACGCGCCGAACGGCAGCATGGATGCGCTGCTGGTGCGGCTGGCGGAGCATTTGCGCGATCACGGGTACAGCCGGATGTCGCTCGGGATGGTTCCGTTCGCCGATGTCGGGACCGGCGAGGCGGATCCCGTGCTGGAACGCGGCCTGCGCTTGCTGGTGGAGCGGATGGAGCGGTTCTTCTCGTACCGTGGGCTGCGCCTCTACAAGGAGAAATATCACCCGATATGGGAGCCGCGATACCTGATCTTCCAGAGCGAAGTGGCCTTGCCGCAGATCGCGCTGGCGATCATTCAGTTGACCGAGGGTACGACATCTGGCTGACCCGCCGGTGCAGCCGCTGGTTTCCGGCCACGTTGTTCGTGCTCGGCATCGTGCTGGTGTTTGGCGTGCTGACGGCAAACAACGAGCTGGCCACGCATGACCGGCTGATGGACAACATCGGGATGAACTTGTCATCCCTCAAGCATTTCCGGTTCTGGACCGTGCCGCTCGCGACCTTCGTGCAGGCATCGCCGGGAGTGGCCTGGACGATGCTGCTGCTGGTCGGATTGCCGATGATCGCGCTGGAGTTCATGGCCGGGAGCTGGCGCGCGCTGATTACGTTCTTGCTCAGCGACTGGCTGAGCGCACCGTTGACCGTGCTGGTGCTGTGGGGGCTCTCCGGGCTCGGCAACACCGTCGCGAGCCGGGTTCTGAATGACCCGGATACCGGCTCCTCGGCCGCCGCGCACGGGGTGATCGCGGCGGCGATCATGATGCTGCCTCCGAAGCTGGCGGCGATCGGGATGACCATCCTGGTCGGAATCACGATCATCGCCATTTCGTTTTTCCGGCTCGATACGTCGCTCGCGCATTTCCTCGGCATCGCAGTCGGGGCAGTCCTCGGCGCGATCTGGAATCGGCAACTGCGGCGCGAACCCGCGTACCATGCCACCTGACGACATTCGGTCGAGTGGCTGGAGACGCAGGTGACGCAGCGGTTGAGCTTCGGAGTAGTGATCGAGCAGCAGCACTGGGACTGGGTATCGAACGTTGAGTTGTGGAAGCAAGCCGAGGAGCTGGGCTTCGAGTCGATCTGGATCAACGACCACTTCTATTCGCTGGGCGACAGCATCGACCGCGAGGGTTTCGAGGCCTCGACCACGCTGGCCGCGCTGGCGATGACGACCACGAAACCGAAGATCGGCGTCCTGACTTATGGCAACGCGCACCGCAACCCCGCGATCCTGTTCAAGGAGGTGGTGACGATCGACCACATGAGCAGTGGCCGGGTGATCTTCGGGATCGGCGCGGGCTGGAACGAGCCGGAGCACCGGGCGTACGGCATCCCGTTTCCGAGCGCGGGGGATCGGGTGGCGATGCTCGAGGAGGCGCTCGAGCTGTTTGACGAGCTTGAGACCAACGACCGCACGACCTTCCACGGCCGGTACTACCAGCTCGAAGATGCGCCGTTCGTGCCCAAGCCGGTTCATGGTCACATCCCCCGACTGATCGGCGGCAAACAGCCGAAGATGCTGCGCGTGATCGCGAAGCACGCCGACATCTGGGACAGCGGGCTTGAGGTGGACGAGTACGCGGTGGCGCTGCGAACGATCCGGGAACACGCGGCGGAGTACGGCCGGGATCCGGATTCGATCCTGGCGTCGACGCCGGTCTGGCGCCAGAAGATGTCCGAGAAGGAGTTTGCCGATCGGGTGCGCGCGTTCTACAAGGCAGGGGTGCGGCAAATGCTGATCCAGCACCCGCCGGATCGGGTAGGCATCGAGACGATACCCGGGCTGGTGGAGCGGGTCATCCCCGAGCTACGGGCTGAGCTGGAGAGATAGGGGAACGGCGTGGGGAAGAAGCTGACATTTGGAGTCGTGATTGAGCAGCAGTACTGGAGCTGGGCATCAAACGTCGAGCAGTGGAAGATTGCCGAGGCGCAGGGCTTCGACTCGATCTGGATCAATGATCACTTCCATTCGCTGGGCGAGAGCATCGACCAGGAAGGATTCGAGGCTTCGACCACCCTTGCGGCGCTGGCGATGGAGACGACCCGGCCGAAGATCGGCGTCCTGACCTACGGCAATACCCATCGCAACCCGGCGATTCTGGCCAAAGAGATGGTGACGATCGACCATATGAGCGGCGGCCGGGTGATCTTCGGCATTGGCGCGGGCTGGAACGAGCCGGAGCATGCGGCCTACGGGATCCCGTTCCCGAGCGCGGGGGACAGGGTGGCGATGCTCGACGAGGCGTTGGACGTAATCGAGGCGCTGGAGCGCAACGACCGGACGACGTTCCACGGCCGGTTCTACACACTGATCGACGCGCCGTTCGTGCCGAAGCCAGTCCACGGGCACATTCCGGTCCTGATCGGTGGCGAGAAACCGAAGATGCTGCGGGTAGTCGGGCGGCACGCCGATCTCTGGGATAGCGACCGCGCCCCCGACGAGTTCAAGGCCGGTCTGGCCATCGTGCGCGAGCATGCGAAGGAGGCCGGGCGGGATCCGGAGGCCATTGCCGGGTCGGCGTCGGTCTGGCGGGAGCCGGTCTCGGACAAGCAGTTCGCCGACCGGGTGCGAGCGTATTACGCGGCCGGTGTGCGGCAGATGCTGGTCACGCACCCGAACAACCGGGCCGGAATCGAGACGATCGGCGGGTTGGCGGAGCGGGTCATCCCCGAGCTGCGGGCCGAGCTTGAGGGGTAAGGGAGCAGGCGTGGGGCAGAAACTGACGTTCGGGGTCGTAATCCGGCCCCAGCACTGGCCGTGGGCAGACCAGATCTCGGAATGGGCGAGGGCCGAGGCAATCGGGTTCGAGTCGATCTGGCTGAACGACCATTTCCACTCGCTTGGACACACCATCGACAACCCGGCCTTCGAGGCATCGACCACCTTGGCCGCGCTCGCCATGTCGACGAGCAAGGTCAAGATCGGCGTGCTGACCTACGGCAACACGCACCGGAACCCGGCGATCCTGTTCAAGCAGATTGTGACCGTCGACCAGATGAGCGGTGGGCGGGTGATCTTCGGGATCGGGACCGGGTGGCACGAGTCGGAACACGCGGCCTACGGGGTGCGGCTGCCCTCGGCGGGAGATCGGGTGCGGATGCTCGAGGAGACGCTGGCGATGTTCCGGCAGTCGGAGACGAACGACCGCACGACCTTCCGCGGCCGGTATTACCAACTCGAGGACGCGCCGTTCTGGCCGAAACCGGTCAACGGGC
>DASQCG010000319.1:0-1862 GCA_035634825.1 Thermomicrobiales bacterium
GCGGCCTCCTTGAGGAGCTGCGCGCCCATGTTCGCGAAGTGATCGTCGAGCTCGATCTCCTTGGCGACGGTCACACCGTCGTGAGTGACGGTCGGCGCGCCGAACTTCTTGTCGAGGGCGACATTGCGACCCTTCGGACCAAGCGTGGTCTTGACCGCGTTGGCGAGGACATCGACACCCTGCTTCAGGGATTGTCGCGCCTGCTCGTTGAACTCAATCATCTTTGCCACTGTTAGTTTCTCCGTTGCGAGTGATTCGTAGTGCCGAAACGATTTAGCCGAGAACCGCGAGGATGTCCTTCTCCGCCAGGATCAGGTACTCCTCGTCATCGAGCTTGAACTCGGTGCCCGCGTACTTGGCGAACAGGACCTCGTTGCCGACTTCGACGTCAACCGGAATCCGGTCCCCGTCGTCATCGAGTCGACCGGCGCCAACCGCAACGATCGTGCCGCGCTGCGGCTTCTCCTTGGCCGTGTCCGGCAGGACGATGCCGCTCTTGGTGGTCTCTTCACGACCGAGCGGCTTGACCAGGACACGATCGCCCAGGGGTCGCAGTTTGACTTCCACTGCTGTCGAACCCATTGCTAATTCAACCTCCTTCGGTTGATCCTTCTTGCCGCGGCGCGTGCGCCCAAACGGCAACACCGTTTCGTAGCGTCTGGAATGGTATCAGTCAGATTAGCACTCTGCAAGGGGGAGTGCTAATTCGTGATTAACTCACGGCCTGGGTCTCGAAACCGTCGCTCCGAGCGGCGATGGTAGACTTTTCGAACGTCGAGCCATCGACTTTTCTGGCTTTTCACCCATTCTGACGCACGTTCGTGATGACAGTCACGACAGTCTCGGGAGGACCCCGTGCACGCTGCTCATCGCTCTCCCGCCGAGTTTCTCGCGGCGCGTGTCCGCCAGGCGGCTCCCTCTCCTACCCTCGCAGTTTCCGAGAAGGCTCGGCAGCTCAAGGCGCAGGGCAGGGATGTGATCGACCTCGGTGGAGGCGATCCGGACTTCATCACCCCGGAGCATATCCGAATCGCCGCCGCCAACGCGATGAACGCTGGTGACACGCATTACGTTGCCAGCAATGGCACACCGGCACTTCGCAACGCGCTCGCCAGGAAGCTCCAGGACGACAACGGACTGACATATGACCCGTCCGAGATCATCGTCACTACCGGCGGCAAGCAAGCGCTCTTCGAAGCATCGATGGCCTTGGTCGAGCCGGGCGTCGACGTCCTTATTCTCGAGCCTGCCTGGGTCTCGTATGACCCCATGGTGACGCTCGCCGGCGGCAACGTCATCCACGTTGGCCTGGATCCTGATACGAACTGGGCAGTCACCCGCGACGTTCTCGAGGCGCACGTGACGGCGGCCAGCCGGATCCTCTTCATGAATTCGCCGTGCAATCCCACCGGGCGAGTGCTGACCAAAGAGGAACATCAAACCATCGCGGATTTCGCGACCGACCACGATCTGATCGTCTTCACGGACGAGATGTACGAGAAGATCATCTACGATGGTCGGACGCACTATTCGCTGGCGACCTGGCCGGGTCTCTGGGATCGCACCATTACCTTCAACGGCTTTTCGAAAGCCTATGCGATGACAGGTTGGCGTCTCGGGTACATGGCCGGACCGAAGGTCTTCATGACCGAGATCGCCAAGGTCCAGAGCCACTCGATTACCCATGCCACATCCTTTGCGATGGCCGGCGCTGTCGCCGCGCTCAATGGGCCGCAGGAGTCGATTGGCGAGATGGTGCGCGCGTGGGATCGGCGCAGAAAGCTCGTTACCGACGGTCTGAACACGATCGCCGGTATCGTGTACACGCCGGCCGAGGGCGCCTTCTACGCCTTCCCCGATAT
>DASQCG010000320.1:0-3427 GCA_035634825.1 Thermomicrobiales bacterium
GGCCCTCGAAACTGAACGGCTCCTGTCCCCACGCCCCGCGCATGATCGCAATCGCCTCTTCGAGCGCTTCCTGCCGCTGAGGCACCGACGGGAATGGGATGCCGAGGTTGTTGAATTCGTTTTCGTCCCAGCCGATACCAAGCCCCAGGATCAGCCGCCCGTTGCTGAGATTGTCGAGATCCGCCGCCAGGCGCGCCATCAGGACCGGGTTTCGATAGAGCGCGCAGGCGACGTTGATCCCGGGTCCAATCCGATCCGTCCGCATCGCCAGCGCTGCCACATGGAGCCAGCAATCAAGCCCCCACGCCGGATGGTCGCCGAACCAGAACGAGTCGAAACCGAGTTGCTCTGCCAACTCGGCCGCTGTCAGGAGCGCCCGTGCCGGTTCTTCCGGAGTCTCGATAGGAAAGACCTCCAGGCCAAACCCGACCCGACCGTGCCGATCCCGCACCCATGGATGGACATCCCGGGTCGCGGCTGCCTCCGTCATATCGTTGCCTCCCGCGCTGGTGAGGATCGATGCGTGGAACAGAATCGATCCTATCACGCACGTCGTAACCGACACGCGCAAATCGGGGTTCGGGATTCGAACAAATCGTACTGGCTACCGGCTACCTTTCCGTTTCCCTCAACCCTTAACCCGATCCGTAGCCCCCGCCACACCTTCACGGGAAACTCCCAGCCATCGCCACTAAGGTGGACTGCGGGAAGAGGATGCTGCGCGCGTAGCGGGCTTGTGATCAGCGCGCCGGGCAGATGCGGCTGCCCATCGGCGCACGCAAGGAGCGACGCATGAGCACGCCGCGAATCGACCCCGATCCGTTGAGTCCCCTCAACCAGATGCAGCGCTATCTGGTCCATGAGTTCATCGACGACTATCAGGATGGTCTGCTCTCCCGGCGCGACCTGACCGCCAAAATCGGCTACATCGCCGGTGGCGCGGCGGCGGCGACCGCGATCCTGACCCGCTTCGGAGTCGATGGCGGCGTCGCCGGGGCCCAGGAGGCCGGCGCCACTCCCCAAGCCACCGCACCCCAAAGCCCGCTGTCCGTCCCGCCCGACGATCCATCCGTCTTTGGAGTGGACATCACCTTTCCGAGTGGTAGCGGCGACTACGCCGCCTACGAGGCCCGCCCTGCCGGCTCAGGCTCCACGCCGATTCCCGAGGGCTTCGCCGAAGCCACGCCCACCGGCAACGGCTCCGGCCTCGTCCTCGTCTGCCACGAGAACCGCGGCCTGACCGATCACATCCGCGATGTCGCCCGCCGCCTCGCCAAGGTGGGCTATGTCGCCTGCGCGATCGATCTGCTCAGCCCGGAGGGCGGCACCGCTGCCATCAGCGATCCAAACGCCATCCCCAACATCCTGACCGGCGGCGACATCAACCGGCATGTCCAGGCCTTCATGGACGCGGTCACCTTCTACCAGCAGGAGGGCGATCCATTCTCCCAACGTGTCGGGATGGTCGGCTTCTGCTTCGGCGGCGGCATTACCTGGCGCACCGCAACCCAGGAGGCCCGGCTCCAGGCAGCCGTCCCGTACTACGGTCCACCACCACCACTCGATCAGGTTCCGAATATCAAAGCCGCCGTTTTCGGCGTCTATTCCGACGATCCGGGCGATTTCGCCAACGAGGGCCGGGATAACCTCGAGGCTGCGCTCAAGGCCGCCGGCATCACCTATCAGATCAAGATCTATCCCGGCACCCAGCACGCCTTCAACAACGACACCGGCCCGCGCTACAACGAGCAGCAGGCGATCGCCGCCTGGAACGACACCCTCGCCTGGTTCGCCCGATACCTGGTCTGACCCCGGCAGTAGGCCGGACGTCCGGGTAGTTCCCATCCCACAGAGCTACCCGGAATCGTGCACTCCTGCCCTTCCGTAGCCTGGAGGTTGCACTTTATTCTTGGCTTGATTAATGATTCACCGTCATGCGTCTGGCTGGATGCGTGGCGCCCCGGTTTCCCGGGGAATCTCCCATACTCAGCGAAGGACGCAACCCTTGCCCATCCCTTCCCGTGCTCGTCTTTTCGTCCTCTGCAACCGCTGCGGCCCAATCCTCTGGCTGATCTTTCTCACTGGCTTCGCCGCATTCTTCATCAATCGCCACGGCGGCGAGCTTCGCAAGGCAGCCGGCCTGATTGTCCGCGGAGATCCCCGCTGGGTCTTGGCGATGGTCGCCACCCAATTGCTCTCGCTGGCTCTCGTCACCGGCAAATGGCGCATGCTTCTCGGCCGCGTCGGTGCCCACCTCCCCGCCCAAACCGTGCTCGGCGCTTACCTGCGCCGGCACCTGATCAGCTCGGTTCTGCCGCTCGGCGGGCCGGCGGGTCTGATCAACTTCACGCGCGACCTCGGCAAGCACGACGTCAGCGGCGGCAAGGTGCTGCACGCTTCGATGCTGGCCTCGCTGGTCAATCAGGCGGCCCTCGCGCTCTACCTGATCGCCGCGCTCGGCTGGCTCGCAATCGCCGGCCGGGCCACCGGTACGATCCTGATTGCCGCCATCTTCATGACCGCGCTCGTCCTCGCCTGCACCGGCGCCGTCAGCATCCTGCTCAAACGGGGCGAGATCCCGCACTGGCTGGACAAGCGGCTTCCGGTCCGGCTCGCCAAGCCGATCGCCGATATCCGCGCCAACGGTTTCCGCCTGCGCGACATCGCCACGGCACTGCCCTTCGCGATCCTGGTCAATATCGCCAGCATCGCCCTCCTGGCAGGTGCGCTGCTCGTCGTCGGTCAGCACCCGGCAATCACGATCATCCTCTCGGCGCGCGTCGCAGCGACGATCTCGGGCATGATGCTGCCGGTGATGCAGGGCGGTGGCGCCGTCGAAGTCTCCCTGGTCGGCGCGCTCCACGCTGGTGGCATTCCGCTGCCGGAGGCGGTAGCCGCCATGGTCCTCTTCCGGATCGTCCAACTCTGGATCCCGATCGCCCTCGGCGGCATCGCGATGGTTCCGTGGGATCGCCGTGCGGAGATCTCCGCCCGCCTCGCCCCGGCCCGCCTCAGCCTCGCCACCGGTCTTCTGGTCGCCATCCTGCCATTAGGCGCCGCCGTCGCCGCCTATTACACACTCCTGTAACGGAGGGGTTCGGGGTTCGGGAAGAGCGTACCTGGCGAACGGCTGCCTATCCGTATCCATCCACCATCCACCGACTCCCTATTCGTTCCCTTAACCCTTAACTCTTAACCCTCAACCCGCCCCACAGTTGACGTCACAAACACATAACGGCATGCTGTCCTGACACCAGTCGCGAATTCGCTTCGTCCGAGGGACCCATGCCGTGAATCCCTCAGCGCACTCGACCCATGCCGGCTCCCTGCCTGTTCCACTCACGTCGCTCATCGGACGGGAGCGGGAAGCAGCCGAAATATCGGACCTGCTGCGGAGCCCCGGCATCCGCCTCCTGACGCTGACCGG
>DASQCG010000321.1:0-4940 GCA_035634825.1 Thermomicrobiales bacterium
CCATGTAGAGCGAGCCCTGGCCCTACTTCCGAGCGATGCGATCATCCTCGAAGTCGAGCGCCCGTTTGACTTTGTCTTCATCAATAGCCAGCTACCTGACCCTATCTCGATCGAGTCGAGAGTCGACCTGGTAATCCGCCATGGCGACGGGATCGTGGACCATATTGACTTCAAGACCGGCTCTCAGTCGGGTGACATAATTCAGAATTTCATTTCCCGCGTGACCGTAGCGAACTCGTTCGAGATCGCAGGCGAGAAGTTGCGGACGGTCAATGTGCTGACCAAGACGGGCGAGTACCAGGTGATTCCAGCTGACCGCAAGCAGCACGCCAACACGTGGGAGCTGGTGAAGGACACCATTTTCCGATTGTCCGTCGATTCCGAATGGACTCCGCGACCGGAGCCGGCAATTTGCCGCTGGTGCGACTTTCGCCCGATTTGCAAGCATGCCGAGCCGGATACTGCCGACGACTATCGCGCTGGTTGATTGCGGTCAGTCGATCAGGAATGAGACCGGGTCGATGGTGCGGCCGTCGGGCAGGCGATGATCGTCTTCGGCGAAGTTGAGCCAGACCGTCCGATCCCCGCGCCGGGCAACGCGCACGCCGTCGTCCAATGGCGTGACATCGAGACCGGCTTCGGTCAGCACGTGGGCGAAGACGCGACCGATCAGGATCGGGCTGAACGCGCCGATCGTGAAGGCGCGACCGTTGCGCACGACGGCAGCCTGTCCCTTAAGCGGCCCGTTGTCGTATCGGAACATGACCTCGGCTCGCTCGGTTCGGTAGGACTCCGCCCAGAGCGTGACCTCTTCGTCGTCGACCGTGACCGACATCTTCGGCCGCAGCGCGTCGAAGTTGAGCAGCGAGCAGCCGAGCAGATCGCGCAGCGGACCCGGCTGACCATCAGGATGCACTTGCCCGGTCGGTTGTCGGAAGCCGGTTCGCGGCCCGACGACCAGGCTCGCATTGCGGGCGGCGCTCACCAAATGGTCGGCCCGGCGCTGATCGACGATCTGGATCGCTGGCGCGACGATCACGTCGTAGCCGTCAAGGTTGCTGTCGACGTGGCGGATGTCGACGTCCGCGCCGAGGCGGCGGAGCGTCGAATAGAAGAGCGTGAATTGCTTCCAGTAGCTCCAGCCCTCGGCGTGCGGCTGCAGGTCGGAGATCCAGAGGCTCTCGTAATCGTGCAGCAAGACAACGCGAGCGGGGATCGGATCGAGCGGCGCGCCGGTGATCTGCAGATTGGCGACCTCGACTCCACCCCGGTCCCATGACTCGTCGTACCGCAACAGCCCCGAGTGCATGATCTCCTGACCGCCGACCGCCGCGCGCCACCGGAAATAGCTGACTGCGCCGCAGCCATGCGCCCAGGCCTGCACCGTCCAGAGCGCGACCGCGCCATCCGGCGGCAGCGGGTTCGTCTTCGCCCAGTTGATTTGCCCGGCCTGCTGCTCCATCACGATCGGCCCCGGCCCCTGCTTCAGGCCGCGAATCAGGTCGTGGTTGAGCCCGGTCAGGTCGGGATGACCGGTGCGCGCCCAATAGTCGGGATCGAAGTCCGGCAGCAGATCCTTGTCGACCTGTCCGGTCGGGTAGCTGTCCCACGACATGAAATCAAGCATCTCGGCGCACTTGTAGTAGTCGACCTCGCCGAAATGGCCCATGCCGTTGTGGGTGATGAAGCGTCCGGGCGAGGCGGCGCGGATGACCTCGACTTGCAGGTTCTGGAAATCGACGATCGCGTCGCTCGAAAAGCGGTAGAAGTCGAGCGTGTGCGATGGATTCGGGTCGTTCATGGTCAGATTCGGTGGGTCTATCTGATCCCAGTCGCTGTATTCCTGGCTCCAGAAGACACCGCCCCACGCCTCGTTTAGCCGTTCGAGCGAGCCGTACCGGTTTCGAAGCCAGGCCCGAAAGGCGGCGGCGCTGACCGGCCCGTAGCTGCGGGTCGAGTCGCTCTCGCCCCATTCGTTGTCGATCTGCCAGCCGATCACCGCCTCGTGCTGCCCATACCGCTCGGCCATCGCCTGCGCAATGCGGCGGGCGTGCTCGCGGTAAACCGGGCTGGCATGGTCGTAGTGCTTGCGGGAGCCGAGGTTGCGGGTGCGGCCTTCCGGATCGACCGGAAGGATGTCAGGATGTTGCTCGATCAGCCATGGCGGGGGTGCGCCGGTTGGGGTGCCGAGAACGACGCCCAGGTCCTGGTTAGCGAGACTTTCGATCGCGCGGTCCAGCCAATCCCACGTGTATTGCTCGGGCGCGGGCTCAATGCGCGACCAGGCGAACTCGCCGATCCGCGCCCAGGCCAGGCCGAGCTCGCGCATCCGGGTCGCGTAGAGGTCCCATCGGTCTTCGGGCCATTGCTCCGGGTAATAGCAGACACCGAGCGAGAAGGTCGTGGGCAGTGAACTCGCGGCCAACCGGGCAACTCCTTGGCGATCGATCGAGACGATATGACCGCGACAGTGTAGGGGGCATGGGAGGCAGCCGGCGACGTCGGTGCGGCAAATACGCAGGGTGCTAGGCTACCGCGCAGAATTGAGCCGCTAAGCTGGGGAGCACGCAGATCTCGATGCCCGATTACACAAGTGAGCTTGAGTTCGCGATCGCCACGGCCATCGAGGCAGGGGAGGAGATCCGGCGGCTCTACGACGCCAACAGCGCCCGGACATACATGAAGCCGGACGAGTCGCCGGTCACCGACGCGGACCTGGCCTCGGACAGGATCATCCGCTCCCGCATTGTCGCGACATATCCCAATGATGCGATTCTCACCGAGGAGGGCGTCGATGACGAGGTGCGTCTCTCGGCGGAGCGGGTCTGGATCGTCGACCCGATTGACGGCACGATCCAGTTCGTCGAGCGCACGGGCCAGTTCGATGTGCTGATGGCGCTGGTGGTCGAAGGTCGGCCGGTGGTCAGCGTGATGTTGCAACCGCTGACCGGCGCGTACGTCGGAGCGGTGGTTGGGCACGGCGCGATCTTCGGTTTCGCGGACAGTAGCGAGCGGACCAGGGCCAGGCTCGCGCCACCCGGAGAAAATCCGCGCGTGGCAACCACGATCTGGCTCGGCGCGCCCGAGTCCGAGCCGTACCTTGACCGGTTCGCCGATCGCCTCGGGGTCGCTCCGCCGGAGATCACGCAGACCGGCCTGATCGCGCGCGGTCATCTCGATCCCGCCATGCCCGCGCTGCGCGATCGCGCCGAATGCCAGATGGTGCTGGCCTATGAACGGCCGCTGCACGGTTTCCTCGGCATTCCGATCCGCGGAAACGGCACGATGGCGTGGGAGTGGGATTATGCCGCGGCCGACCTGGTCATCAACGAGGCCGGTGGCCGCTTCACGAACTGGTACGGCGACTACTTCACCTACAACAAGCCGGTGCCGCGCAATCCGGGCGGGCTGGTCATCGCCAACACGCCGGAATTGCACGAGCGCATGCTGACGGCGATCGCGCCCGAGATCGAATTGGTCAACCGGTCACGCGGGGAAGTCTGACGCCGCGGCTTCGTCGATCACCGCTTCGACCCGGTCGCCCGCCATTTGCAGGAACGAGGCTGGGACATCCGGGGATTGCGGTCCGTAAATCGCGTCGCGGACGATGCTGGCCTTGCTTTCGCCGGAGACCAGCAGCACGATCTTGCGCGCCTCCAGAAGTGTCGCCACGCCGGCGCTGATTGCCTGCGTTGGGACGGTCCGGCCCTCGAAGTAGCCGCGGGCCTGCTCGATCGACTCGTCGGTCAGAGTCAGGACGCGTGTCCGCGAGTCAGCCGGAGAGCCGGGCTCGTTGTACGCAATGTGGCCATTGCCGCCCAGACCAAGCACCGCAAGCTCGAGCCCGCCCGCGGCCGCGAGGTCGGCCTCATATTGCCGAGCCGCCGCGGGCAGATCGTCGGCCATGGTCGGCAACTCGTGGATGTTCTGCTCGGGAATCCCGGCCGGTGTCAGGAACTCGGCCTTCAGCCAGCGGGTCAGGCTTTCGGGATCGTCGTCATCGATACCGACGTACTCGTCGAGGAGGAAGAACTGCGCGCGAGAAGCGTCCAGCTCGCCGCTCTTGATCCGATCGATCAGGATGCGGAACATGCCGAGCGGTGTGTTGCCGGTGGGGAGACAGAGGACGCAATCCGGTTTCCGGGTCAGTGTCTCGGTGACGATGTCGGCAGCGCGCTGGCTCATGGCGTCGTAGTCGGCAACGATCGTGATCTTCATAAATGAGCTGACCCTCGTGGCTGATAAACTCCCGTTACTGTCGGCCACTTTACCCCGATCGGAGGGTCTTTGCCGTTGACCACCCCAGTCTCGCTCGATCAGGCCCTTGAGCAGATCGATCGCTGGATCGACCCATCCGGCGTCGCGGGCGCGGCAGTTGTCGTCCGATCCGGCGGACAGGAGATCGCCAAGCGCTATGTCGGCGAGGCGAAGCCGGGCATACCGGTCAAGCCGGACACACTTTTCGGCCTGGCGTCGATCACGAAGCCGATCACGGCCTCAGTCGTGATGATGCTCGTCGACGAGGGCAAACTCGGGCTCGATGAGCCGGTCGTCCGTTTCGTGCCCGAATTCGCGACCGCCGCGCCGGATGGCAACCCGCAGTGGGAGGCCGCGCGGAGGATGATCACGGTCCGGCAAGTCCTCTCGCACATGAGCGGCCTGGCCGAGGATCTTCCGCCCGGCACGTTGCGGGCGCGGGACCTGCCCAGCCTCGACACGATCACCGACCACCTGATCGCGCTGCCGTTGCAGTTCGAGGCCGGGACGTCGCTGCTCTATTCCAATGCCGGGTACGGCCTGCTTGGTCGCGTGGTCAACCGTGTGACCGGTCGCGACATCTGGGACTTTGCCCGCGACCGCCTGCTCGACCCGATGGGGTTGAGCGGAATCGTCGCGCGGCCGGGACCGGAGCTGGATGACCGGATTGCCAGGGTGGCCGA
>DASQCG010000322.1:0-4971 GCA_035634825.1 Thermomicrobiales bacterium
ATTGTGCGGGATTTTCCCAATCTGTACTACGTCACCCCGGTCGGGGGTGGATTTATGCCCCGACCAATGTCCCTATCCGTCCGAAATTCTGAGATCGAGGCTGATATCGAGCGCGGGCGCCGAATGTGTCAGCGCGCCGACCGAGATCAGGTCGACCCCGGTCTCGGCAATCGCGCGCACAGTTGACAGATTAATGCCGCCTGACGCTTCAAGAATGGCCCGGCCGCCGGTGATCTCCACCGCCTCGCGCATCCTCTCGACCGGCATGTTGTCGAGCAGGATGATCTCCGCGCCCGAGTCGAGCGCCAGGTCGAGCTGATCAAGGTTCGCGACCTCGACCTCGACCTTGACCGTGTGCGGAATCCGGCTGCGCGCCCGAACGACTGCCTCGCCGATCGCTCGGTCCCCACCGAGCGCGGCGATGTGGTTGTCCTTGATCATCACTCCATCGAACAGGCCGATTCGGTGATTGGAGCCGCCGCCATGCCGCACCGCCTGCTTCTCGAGCACGCGCATGCCCGGCGTCGTCTTGCGGGTGTCGACGATCCGGGCATGCGTGCCGGCAATTGCATCGACGAATGCCCGGGTCAACGTCGCGACACCCGAGAGCCGCTGGATGAAGTTCAGCGCCGTCCGCTCGGCGGTCAGGACCGACCGCGCCGGTCCGCTGATCTCGCCGATCACGGTCCGCGTCGCAAAGGTGCAGCCGTCCTCGACAAGCGGCCGCCACTCGATAGCCGGATCGACCCGCTGGCAGACCCGCCCGACGATGTTCAGGCCTGAGATGACGCCGGCCGACTTGAGCAGCATCAGCCCGGACGCTCGCGCCGTCTCGGGGATCACGCTCTCGGCGGTCAGGTCGCCGGGTCCGATGTCCTCGTTCAGGGCGAGGTCGATGATCGCATCAATCTGTCGCTGCATGGCTCAACACCCCGGAGGGGCGTTCGGATCGCTCTTCGGACGCGGGGCATGCCAGCCGAGGCGGGTCAGCATCGATCCATCGGCCTGCTTGCGCTTGCCGACCAGCTTGAACCCGACCGTTCGCGCGAACCCGACCGAAGCATCGTTCGCGGTCAGCACGAGCGGCCGCTTGCCGGAGCGGAACAGCGCATCCATGCAGCACATCCGGCCGAGGCCGCGCCGCCGGTAGGCAGGGTCGATGGCGAGCAGGACGATCTCGTTCGCCATCGGGATGTGGATCATCAGGTACCCGCCGACGACCCGGCCGTCAAGCGTGACCGCGAAGGCCTGCGGTTGCTTGTCCATGAGCGCATTCGGGTCGATCGCCGGCATCTCGTCTCGCCAGGCGTTGAGCTTGTCGATGACCAGGTCGGTCTGTTCCGGAGCGACCTGGCTAACCTGGGGAGCATCCGTCACCGTCATCCCCGGCCCCTAGAACTGCATGATCGAGCGGAAGGCCTGCTCGTCGGAATAGGGGCCGATCAGTGCGAGGCTGAGCTTGTTGGTCTGGAACAGCTCGTCGGCCAGCTCCTTGACCTCGGCGGATGTGACCGCGTCGATCTTCTCCATCACCTCTTCGGGAGTCCGGATCTCGCCGTAGGTCAGCTCCTGGCTGCCGATCCACGAGGCAATCGAGCGGCTGTCCTCGAAACCCATCAGCAGGCGACCCTTGCGCAGATCCTTGGTTCGCTCCAGCTCGTCCTCAGGCACGCCTTCGTCGCGCAGCTTGCGCAGCTCGCCGATGATGGCCGAAATCGCCTCCTCGACGCGCTCGAGATCAGTGCCGGCATAGACCACGCCCTGCCCAACATCCTCATACGGCCGGAAGTAGCCGTAGACCGAGTAGACCAGGCCCCGCTTCTCGCGAATTTCCTGGAAGAGACGGGACGACATGCCGGACGAGAGAATCGCCTCGATCGTGCCCTGCACGTATCGCCGCTCGGTCGAGTAGGGCAGCGCCGGCATGCCGATGCAGAGGTGTGCCTGCTCGGTGTCACGCTCGACGAGGTTGATCCGGACGTCCTCCTGCGCGAAGTTCGACGGCTCCGGGACGTTCGCCTCTCCCTCGGGAGCCAGGCCGCCCAGGTGCTGCTCAGCCAGTTTGACGACTTCTTCATGAGTCACGTCGCCGCCGGCCGCAACCACGAGTCGCTCCGGGCGGTAATTTCGCTTCCAGTAGCTGGCCATCGTGCCCTGATCGATCGCCCCGACGGTGTCTTCGGTCCCGGCGACCGGCCGTCCGACGCTTTGCGTTCCCCAGATGGTCTCGTCGATTACGTCGTGAACGAGATCCTCGGGTGCGTCGAGGATCGAGCGGATCTCTTCGACGATCACCGAACGCTCCTTGTTCAGTTCGGTCTCGTCGATCACCGAGTTGCGCACGATGTCCGAGATCACGTCGAAGGCGAGCGGGAAGTGCGTGCTCGGCACCTTGGCCCAGTAGTTCGTCGATTCCCGGCCGGTCGCCGCGTTCAGGATTCCGCCGACGCTCTCGATTGCCTGCGAGATTATCAGGGGATCGGGCCGGCGCTCCGTACCCTTGAACAACATGTGCTCGAGAAAGTGGGAGACACCCTGATAGGTCGGATCCTCGAACCGTGAGCCGACTCCGTAATAGAGGATGAGACTGGCCGATTTGACGCCCTTCATCGGCCCGGTCACGACCCGGACTCCGTTGTCGAGCGTAGATTTTTCGTACAAGGGATCTGCCAAGAATTGCTCCAGACTATTTCGGCGAACCAGAATTGGTGAAACGATCCAGTTCAGCGGTCAGCATACCAAGCGCTGCCTCGGTCGCCGCCCGAGTGACAGCCGCCCGGTCGCCGGGGAAATGATGCTCCTCGACGCGAACTCCATGATCAGACGCTACTGCCGTATATACGAGCCCGACCGGCTTGCGGGCTGTGGCCCCGGTCGGGCCGGCGATACCTGTGGTCGAGACCCCGATGGCGGCGCCGAAGGCTGCCCGCGCGCCGCTCGCCATCGCCTTCGCGCATTCGGGACTGACCGCGCCGAGCTCATCGAGAACCTGCTGTGGCACGCCGAGCAGGGACGCCTTTGCCTCGTTCACATAGGCTACGATGCTGCCCAGGAAGTATGCCGAGCTACCGGACCAGGTCGTGATCGCGCTGGCGACACCTCCGCCCGAACAGGACTCCGCGGCCGCGATGGTCGGCGCCCCGGTGTCCTTGAGGCGTTCGTTGATCTGGTTGGAGAGTTGCTGGATACGATCCACGCGTTGCAGTCGATTCCCGGATGGCGTGAGGCGCAATCAATGGCGGGCAGTATAGAGCAGCCGCGCAACGAGTCCCCTGCTGAGGATCGAATGTCGTTCCGGCCGCTGGAACGGGCCGATTTCCCGCTGATCCTGCGCTGGCTTAATACCCCGGCCGTACAAGAGTGGTGGGATGATCGACCAACCTCGATCGACGAGCTCGAAGGCAAGCATGTGCCACGCATCGACGGCAGCGAGCGCGTCTACGGGTACATCGCCGAATACGCGGGTGAGCCGTTCGGCTTCCTGCAGTGGTATCGACTGCGTGACGAGCCGGAGCACGTCGCGGTCGGGCTGGTCGATCCCGGCGCGGCGGCGATCGACCTCTACATCGGTGTGGAGCGCTTCCTGCATCGCGGGTACGGCCCGGTCATGATCCGCGCCTTCCTGCGCGCGATCGTTTTCGCCCAGCCGGATGTCACTGCCTGCGCAATCGGCCCCGTCGTCGGCAATACCACCGCGATAGCTGCCTATCGCAAGGTCGGATTTCGGGACATTGCGGTCCGCTACAGCTCGTACGAGAAGGCCGACTCGCTCGTGATGGCGCTTGACCGAGCGGACCTAATCGGCCGCTGACAGACGGAGGCGGCCGCCGAGGCCGCGGACGCTGACCAGGACCAGGAAAGACGAGACGAGCAGAATCAGGGCCATCGCCAGCGCTGTCTCGAGATCTCCGGCCTCGTATCGTCCGTAGATGGCCAGCGGCAACGTCTGCGTTTCGCGGGGAAGATTGCCGGCGAACATGATCGTCGCGCCGAATTCCCCGACTGCTCGTGCCCAGGCCAGAACCGCGCCCGCCATCAACCCGGGCGCGGCCAGGGGCACGGTGACCGTCCACCACACGCGCGACGGCGCGGCGCCGAGGTCGGCTGCCGCATCCTCGACCGTCCGATCTACCCGGCTGAAGGCGGCGCGAGCTGATCGCACGTAGAACGGCGACGAGACGAAGATCTGGGCGAAGATGACGGCGGTCGTCGTGAAGCCGATCCGGACCCCCGCATCATCCAGCCACCCACCGAGTACGCCGCGCCGCCCGAATGCCATCAGCAGGGCCAGACCGGCGACTGCCGGCGGCATCACCATTGGCAGGTCGATCAGCGTCTCCAGCACCGCTTTGCCCCGGAACGAGCGCCGCGCGATACCAAACGCCAGGGGAGTGCCTAGCCCGATGATCACCACCAGGCTGGTCAGCGATGTCGTCGCCGAAAGCACGAGCGCGTCGACGACGGTTGCTCGTCCGGCTTCCTGCAGGTCGTCGAGGTGCGCGATCGCCCGCCACGAGAGCGCGAAGAGCGGGATTGCGAGGAACAGCACCAGGATGCCGCCCAAAATCCACGGGACGGCAGAGCCTCGGTGCGATGGTTTGTCAGCAGGCGCTGATGTCAGATTGCGCTCACCGGGTCGAATCCGAACGAAGCCAGTGTCGCCTGTCCCTCGGGCGAAAAGACGTACCCGACGAACGCGGCAGCAAGGGGATTGTCGCCGATTGTCGCGATCGGGTAACTGGCGACCACGTTTTGATCGGCCGGGATCTCGATCGACTGAACCTTGTCGCCGGAGGTCATGGCGTCGGTGACGTAGACGATGCCGGCGTCAGCCTCGCCGAGCTCGATCTTGCTGACGACAGACTTCACGTCGGTCTCGAGGCTTTTTGGCGTCACCGTCACGCCCGCTTTTGAGAGGATCTGCAGCGCGTACTTGCCGGCAGGAACCGTCGGCCCGGCCGTGATGTAAAT
>DASQCG010000323.1:0-3792 GCA_035634825.1 Thermomicrobiales bacterium
AGAAGATCTCGGCCTGCTCGATGTCATCCGAACCGGGGGCGCGCATCCGCTGCCCACCTGGCTGACATATGTGGATCGGGAGCCGCTCGAGCCGTTGCTGATGGCGGAGCACTCGGCCCGTGGCCAGGTCGAACAGGGCAGCGTCCATCCCCGGCTCCAGGAAACGATGCTGGACCATGCCCGGGAATGCGGTGCCGTCGTCCATCGCCCTGCGAGCCTGGTCGATATCGCGCCTGGGCCCGACGGTTTGATGGTCACCTTCGAGCGTGGCGGGGCGACACAATCGCTCGTCGCCGGGATTGTCCTTGGCGCCGACGGCACCCTCTCGAAGTCGCGTTCCCTGTTCGGGATTGCGACGAACCGGGATCGCCTGCACCACTGGTTTGCCGGCGTATTGATTGACGGATTCAGTGGCGATCCCGACTCGGCGCATTCGTCCCTGGTCACCGGAGGTCGATTCTTCATATTGCCGCAAGGAAACGGCCGCGCCCGTGCCTATCTTGCTCTCATGCCGTCGCGAATTGCGCCGATCCGGGCTGACCGATCAGGTCGCGCCCTGCTGGATCTGATCGCTGGGTACCTCCCGGACGGGATGCTCGCCGGTGCGCGAGTCGCGGGGCCGCAGGGGATCTTCAGCAATGCCGACATCTGGCCGGCGACGCGCGTTGCCGATCGGTTTGCGGTGGTCGGTGACGCGGCGGGCACGAACGATCCCTCGATTGGCCACGGTATCTCGCTGGCGCTCCGCGACGTGCGCGAGCTGCGCGATGCCGTACGTGTGCATGGGCTGACCGAGCAGGCGCTGGAGCAATACGCCGCGTGCCGGGCGCAGTATTACGGGACACTGCGGGAGTACGCGAGGTGGATGGGCGAGCTCTGGTTGGAAGAAGGCACTGACGCTGACGAACGGCGGGCTCGATTCCGAACCGCGAGGGAGACCGATCCCGACGCAGGTGGTTTCAACACGATCACGACGCTCGGGCCACGGAATCTGATCGCGGATGACGCCGCGCGTGCGCGGTTCTTCGGCGACTCGGTCTGACGAGCGTTAATCCTGGCTGAAATCGAGGCTACGCTCCCGGTCGCTGGCGTCGTCGTCGTCCGGCTCGGGGATCACCCACGCGGTCAGCGGCTTGAGCACACGCGGCATCAGAAATGTCTCAGTCGATCGCACACCGCCGGTGCCGGCCAATCGTGTCAGGAGATCGACCAGGGCAACTTGCGACTCGACCACGACCTGGGCCAGGATGTCGAAGCTTCCGGTCAAAAACGAGGCGAAGACGACCTCCGGCATGGCGGCCAGGGTGTCGCCGATCTCGTGCAGTCGTGCGAGGTCAATGCGGAGGCCGACCATCGCACTGATGTCGTAGCCGAGCTGATCGGCGTCGGCGATCATCGCGAAGCGGATGATGCCGCGCTCCTGCATGCGCTCGACCCTGCGCCGCACGGTCGACTCCGGAATGCCGGTTACCCGGCTGAGTTCGGCAAAGGACACCCGCGCATTTTGCTGCAGCAGGCGGATCAGTCTGCGATCGGTGGTCGAAACCAGCCGGGACATGATGATGTCCTTCCTTCGATGCCAGGCGATAGATCACATCATATGGCGCACAGGGCAAAGCGCAACAGGCTTCGGCGCCCCGCATGTCCGTGCCGCGTCAACCTACCACGATGCAATTAGTCGCGGTAGGGCCATTCAGCGGGATGGGAACTCCTGCCGGATGGGGGAGTCCGCCAAGAGGCCGCCTAACTTTGCCTAGATTCGTCGACATAGAGGCAACGAACCGAGATTTGTATGCTACATTTCGGGTGGTCAGCCCGCCGGCCTGGAGGCATATGCACATCCGTTGCTGTGCCAAAGGGCGTAACCTGAAGCAGCGAGGTGGCGAAGTGCGTTCTGGCGGCGGCACGGCGAACAAGGGAGTTGGGGGAGGTTCATGACCGTATTGCGTAAGGCCATGGCTGGTGCGTTCGTCCTCGGGTTGCTGGTTGCGCAACTGGGACTGGCGAGCACGGCGCGGGCGGATTCTTCGAGCGTCGATTCCTACATCGAGCTGAGCGCGACCAAGCCGGCATCGGGATGTACGATCGACGGCTCATTCGAGGTCCGCAGTGGTGGGTATCCTCTGGCGGGCGTCGAGGTCTTCATCGGTTTGTACGTTGGCACCGACCTGATCAGCTCGGACGCGGCGCTGACTGACGACAACGGTGTTAGTTACCTCTCGATCGATCCGAGCGCGGCCGATGGCGCGGATGCCTGGATCGATGTCACCCTCAACGACACCTACTGGTGGGGAACCGCCGCCTATCCGGGCGTTGGCGGAACCTGCTATGACGGCGCCCTCAACTCGAACAAGTCCGGCCCGATTGCCGGCGCCCCAAGCTCATCAGGCGATGCGTCGAGCGCGCCGAGCAGCAATGGGCACGTCTCTAATGGCGCGGTCATCATCCCCGAGGTCGGGTTCTATGTGCAGCAGCGGAACCTGAGCTGCGAATACGCCGCCGTCTACATCGCGACCGCCGCGTGGGGCAACGGCATCTCCGAATACGCCACTGAGGCAACGGTCGGCTGGTCCGACAACCCGCACGAAGGGTATCGCGGCAACATCAACGGCTGGTGGGGCAATACATACGACTACGGCGTCTACGCTGAGCCGCTCTCGTGGGCCCTCGCGCAGTACGGATTCGTCGGCGAGGTCGCATACACTTACGGCGACCCAACCTGGTTGACCAGGGAGATCGATGCCGGCAACCCGACGATCGTCTGGCTCGGCATGTGGGGTGACCAGAGCGTCTACGAGGGAGGCTATCGCGTCGTGGCCGGCATGCACGTCATGGTTGCATACGGTTACGATGACGGCGGTGTCTACCTCTCCGACCCGGCCACCGGCGGATCCCGATATTACGACTGGGGCACCTTCGAGTGGATGTGGGGCGTCATGGACGGCATGTCCCTCTCGGTGTATCCCGCCTGACCAATTTCTGAGTACGTCAAGAACGGCCGGTGAGCGATCACCGGCCGTTTTCGTTCCCCCAGGGTTGGCGTTGCCAATTTGTCATGGCAATATTGTGTGTCCGCAATGGCTGGACCGTTGCACAAGTCCGAATTGGCTGGGACCTTTGCACTGTTCCAACGCGACACAGGTGGTCAATCCGACGGTAATTGCGTCGGACCATTGGGCGATTATTGCGATCCGCGCCCGTCGATAGAGTGACAGCAGTCCCAATGATGTGAGGCTGACGCTTCGATTTTTGCACGTCAGGAAATCCCCGTGAACAGACAACACCTGGCTGGAATGAGTCGCCGTGCCCTGATCGGCGGCGCATTGGGCGTGGCGGCGTCGATGACGACCCGCCTTATCGTCGGCGCGGAAGCGGCTGGCATCCCCGCGGTCGTGGGCGGATCGAATGTCAAGCTCCGCGCCAAAGGAAAGCGCGACAGCGACGTGACCGGCAGCGTGCCGGCCAATGCCCCGATCCAGGTGATAGCCGGACCGTCGCCGGAGGGCTGGTATCAGGTCGAGGGCGAAACCAGGCACGGCGCCCAGCGAGGCTGGACGCACGGAGATGGACTGGTCTTCACGCAAGGAGCCGTGCTTCTCTGGGACGCCGGAGTCTTTTCCGGCCCGACCGATGCGGCTGGATGGTTGGCCACGATCCGGCATGGTGTCGTGGTGACCGTTGCCGGTCCCGGGAGCGACGGCTTCACGTTTATCCGCTTCGGCGGACTGCAGGGGTATGTGGCCGCCTCGGCGCTGCAGTTCACCGACCTGCCAGCTACCGATCCGCTCGGCG